>CAZXZC010000008.1:0-26145 GCA_964645125.1 uncultured Candidatus Saccharibacteria bacterium
CCGCCAGGAGGGAGCATTTATAATGCTCCAGAATTATGGAAAAAAGCACGCGTATTCAAAGGCATTATTAATGGATCAGATGTTCAACTGCTCGTGGATACCGTGACAACCAATAACAGATTCGTCAGCGGTAATACCGAGTATGAACTTGGCGAACCGCACCCCGAATACGAGAAGGCATTTCCAAATGCGAGGGCTCTTGCCCTCGGAACTTTCAAAAAGAACAATAGGAAATTCTTTGCAATGGTGAAAAATTTCTTTCGAAAAATTTTCCCATTTTAACTATCCGTCCCTTCCGCACACCACAAGGAATTATTGCCTTTCCTTGTAGTGTGCGGTTTTTTGTTTTCAATTTATTTTGGTACCCATATAAAATTTATTGGCTTTTGGCCTGTCCTTAGTTGCCAAACCCTAAACCCCTAACCTCTATAATTTTCAAGAGGGTAAGACCGGGCAAGCGCCCTTGGAGCGCTCTCTCCGAAATTAAATACAGGTGAATCAGGAAGCCTATTGGCTGGTGGCCATACCCTAAACCCTAGAAACTGGATTACAACCCAGTTTCTTCCAACTGCCTCTTCTGTTTCCCCGAAAGATGCTTTGGTGTTTTTACAATAAGCTCCACCAGCAAGTCCCCGTGGCCGCTCTTTCCCAAATGCGGCATACCCTGCCCTTTTACACGGTAGGCTTCGCGCACGTCATACCCTTCAGGTAACGTAAACGCAATCGCCGCGCCAGAAAGGCCAGTCAACTGAATTGGCCGCTCCAAAAGCACATCAAACATCGAAACTTCTTTTTTAGTAATTAAATCATCGTGCACGCGTTCAAACTTCGCATGTGGCTTTACCGTGACTCGCACATAAAGGTCGCCAGCCGCGCCTCCCCGCTCACCTGCTTCGCCACTTTCGGCAATTTTAATAATTTGTCCATTGGCAATACCCGGTGCCACCACAATGGTAACTTCTTTCTTGCCTTGTACCCGCCCCGCACCGCGGCATGTCGCACAGGCCTTTTCTGGCACCGTGCCATAGCCTTGGCAGGTAGTACACGGCTTCACCTGCGAAAACTGACCGAAGAAACTCCGCTTCTGTTCGCGTACTTCTCCTGCCCCGTCACATGTGGCACACGGTTTAAACTCTGATCCCTTCTGCGCGCCGGCACCCGCGCACGTCGCACACGACACAAACGTAGAAAGCGGTGCCTTGGCCGTGGTACCCGTGTAGGCTTCTTCAAGCGTAACAGAAAACGCGAGTTCTAAGTCAGCGCCCCTGTTATATGTTTTACGTTTTGGAGAAAAGCCGACACCAACGCCCTCAAAAAAAGAATCGAAAATATCACGCAAATCGCCCATGTCACCAAATCCATTCCCTTGGTCAAAATTAACATTCCACTGGAAACCCCCGCCAGTTGAATCAAAACCAAAGCCGCCTGGCGCCCCATTTCCACCAAAGCCTTCTGCGGTACCAAACTGGTCATACTGTCGACGCTTTGTAGCATCTGAAAGCACCTGGTAGGCTTCATTGATCTCTTTAAACTTTGCCTCATTCCCCGTTGCTTTATCGGGGTGGTATTGATGCGCGAGTTTACGATACGCCTTTTTAATCTCTTCTTCAGAGGCGGTTTTGGTAACTCCTAAGATGTGATAATAATCTTTTTTCATACTGGAAATAATAGAAAAAAACCTGAAATCTATGAGCTAAAAAGTACAATATATTGCCCATTCTGTAAACCAAGAGTCTGTGCCCCATTTGCTTAAACTATTCGCTCCGCCAGGCAAGCGGATGGCCAAACCCTATACCCTATTGGCTAGAACTAGAATTCTACAACCTCCTTCGTCACTGACGTTGTACCAATACTTACAAACCCAAATGCCAACAAAAGCTCAAACAACCCAACCGATACCCACACCACCACCAACTGGTATAACCATAACACGCTACGAATTACCAGAAACGCCACAATACCCCAGTACACCGGAAACGCGTCTCCAAAATCCTGCCGCCACTTTTGCAAGGTGGAAGACAAAAATGTGTACAACGTTTTGGAAAATACTCGCTCAAACGCGGCTGGTGTTATCTCCCGCTCTCCCTGGCTCGCCAGGGACTGCTCCAGCGCCTTTTGCACCAACTGATCTTTCACTGACTCTGGCAATATTTGGAACTTTGGGTTCGCCGCCAATTGTGCCTTGATAATCAACTGGAACTTATCCACAAAAAAGTTCTGCACTGCTTCACTTTTTCCAAACCAGCCAAGGATCTGGGAAGATCCTGAAAACAACCTTGAAAACTGCTCCTGCGAAACAATCAAACTTTCCGAAGAAACACTCGGTGCCGTAACCAACACAAACGCCAATGTCGCGGCAGTAGCACTATGCGCAATAGTAGCAGCAGCAACAGAAGAAAAACTCACCGTTAAACTGTTTGCCATGCGGTTGCGCCCAATCAACAAACCAATCAACAGGAAAAACCATGTCGCGCATACAGACAAGGCGAGTACCGAAACAGACACCATAAAAAATCCTGCATGCAACAAACAGGCATTCACACCCGCCACCACAACCGCCTGACGCTTGGTTTGTAACGTTGCCGCCTCAAGCGCCAAAGCGCACAAAAATATTGCCAATAATACACCCACTACCCACACCTTGCCCCCATACACCTGAAAATAAGAAACACTGAAAGAAACACCAAGCGCGCACAATCCAGCAACAACGCGCAAGATAAGCCGTTTATAAAAACTAGCTTCCCGCGGAGGTTGGCTCACTGCCGCTTTCTGAACCAGATTCTGCTCCTGGGTGCTGCCCAGCACTTGATTGTTGGTTGGTGGCATCTGAAGAAGTATTTTGATTATACATCGCCTGGCCAATTTTTTGTATCTCGGTTGAAAGCGCCTCTGTTGCCGATTTAATCGCAGCCATATCACTACCCTCCTTCACAGCCTTCAACGCTTCAATTTTTTCCTCAATTGGTTTTTTAATCTCATCGGTAATTTTATCACCCGCGTCTTTGATTGCTTTTTCTGCGGTGTACACCAAGGTCTCAGCCGTGTTTTTCACATCTACCAATTCTCGCTTTGCCGCATCTTCTGCCGCGTGCATTTCAGCTTCTTTTTTTAATTTCTCAATTTCCTCCTTTGAAAGAGCGGTCGAGGCTTCAATCTTTACCGACTGCGATTTGCCACTCGCCTTATCCATTGCTTTCACATTCAAAATACCGTTGGCGTCAATATCAAACGTTACCTCTACTTGCGGCGTACCGCGTGGAGCAGGAGGAATACCGTCTAAAATAAACCGCGCAAGCGTGCGGTTATCCGCCGCCATAGGCCGCTCCCCTTGCAGCACATGCACCTCCACAGACGTTTGGTTATCCGCGGCCGTCGAAAACACCTGCGTCTTGGCCGTTGGCACCGTTGTATTCTTTTGAATCATCGGCGTTGCTACAGAACCCAAGGTTTCAATAGAAAGGGTCAAAGGAGTTACATCAAGAAGCAAAATATCTTTCACATCACTTTCTGTGGCACGGCCTTCTTTTTTCGCTGCAATCACCTCGGCTTGCACACCCGCGCCAATTGCCACCACTTCGTCCGGATTAATACCCAAGTGCGGTTCCTTTCCAAACAGTGCCTTCACCGCATTCTGAATAGCCGGCATACGTGTTTGCCCACCCACCAATACAACTTCATTAATATCCGCAATCTTAAAGCCCGCGCCCTTTGGCGCCGCGGCAGTCACTGCCTCGCGGGTTAACGTAACCGAACGATCAATCATATCCTGTACCAAGCTCTCCAACTTTGCCCGAGTAAGCTTGATTAAAAAGTGTTTTGGCCCATTTTCATCTGAAGAAATGTACGGAATATTTACCTCCGTTTCTAACGCTGTTGAAAGCTCATGCTTCGCTCGCTCTGCCGCTTCTTTCAAGCGCTGCACTGCCAAAGGATCCTTTGAAATATCAATACCCTCCTGCTTCTTATATTCAGCCGCCAAATACTCCTGAATACGCTTATCAAAATCATCGCCACCCAAGTGTGTGTCGCCTCCAGTCGCCTTCACCTCAATGGTAAGCTGACCATCAAGTTCACTTACTTCCAACACCGAAATATCAAATGTTCCGCCACCAAAGTCGTACACCACAATCTTTTCATCTTTCTTTTTGTTGAGACCGTACGCCAAAGCAGCCGCTGTTGGCTCGTTCAAAATACGCTCTACTTTAAGTCCCGCGATCTCACCCGCATTTTTCGTGGCTTGGCGCTGAGAGTCATCAAAATACGCCGGCACAGTAATAACCGCCGAATCCACTTTTTGCCCAAGCTTTGCCTCCGCGTCTGCTTTTAACTTAGCCAACACAAACGAGGAAATTTCTTCAGGTGTATGCCAGTTATCTCCTAATTTAATCTCCACACCACCCGATTTTGACTCACGAATTTCGTACGGCAAAAGTGCTTTGTCGTGTTGGACTTCTGTATCTTTAAATTTACGGCCAATCAATCGCTTAGCCGAAAAAATCGTGTTTTTCGGGTTCGTAATCGCCTGACGCTTTGCCAACAAACCAACCAATCGCTCACCACCCTTGGAAAGTCCAACAATAGAAGGAGTGGTGCGGTTGCCTTCCGCATTTTCCAATACGCGCGGCTCACCCGCTTCCATAATAGAAACCGCCGAGTTCGTTGTTCCTAAATCAATACCAATTGTTTTAGCCATATAGTTATAAGTGTAATAAATGAATAATGAAAAAAATTATTTCGCCACTCGCACGCGCGCCGGACGCACTACCTTTTCGTGCAGTCGGTACCCGGGCTCAATCACATCAACCACGTGTCCCGGCAGCACCCCGTCCACTTCTGCCTCCGCAATCGCCTCCGCAAGAGCCGGGTCGTAAGCATCACCTTTTACAATCTCTATCTTTTGTAAACCCCGCTTTTTTAATACATCTTCAATCTGCGCGCGAATCATGTACACCCCTTTTTCAACGCCACCCTGCTTCTCCAGTGACGCAATCGCCAAATCAAAGCTATCCATCACCGTAATCAGCTCGCGAATCAAATCAGCATTCCCATACTTTGCCATCTCATGCATGCGGGTAGCTTCATCACGGCGATAATTTGCCAAATCAGCTTTTGCTCGCTGCCACCCCTGTAAATATTCCTGCACCTTTGCCTCAAGCTCTTGCACTTTACTCGCCTCATCAGTCATTGGTTCACTCGAATCAGCAGGATGTTGTATGTCGTCTTCGTTGTTGTTCATAAAAGTAGGTAATTAATTTTTCAGACCGGTTAAAAATCTAATTGCTTTTGAATAATCCATTCGCTTCGGGCCAATCGCGCACACATACACCGTTCGGTCCCGCCCCACATCGTACCCCGTCACAATCGCCGACACTTCTTCACTGGCAATCACCGGGTTACCCCGACCCACGAACACTGAAATGTCGTCGGGTGGAATCCCCGACACCACCCGGGCAAATGTTTGGTGCAGCTGTTCAAAGTCATACACGATTTGCACAATGTCGCGTGCATCGGCGGCAGAAATCCCCGCAACCACATTATGAAGCCCGTCCGCATACACTTCGTCACTCGCGCTATCCCATGCCACACCCAACACTCCCAACTGTTTTGAAATATCAGAAACTAAGGCGTCCCATGCGCGAGCCTTAAAATAATCAACAGACGAAGGGTGTTTTGCAGGGTGAACGGCTTTGTTCTGAACCTGCGGCAACGAACCACCAGTCTCCGCGCCATTCAATAATTCACGCACATACAACTCATATGCCTTATTCGTTGGCACCCGCCCAGCAGAATGGTGCGGCTGCATCAAGTAACCCTCTTCTTCTAAGTAGTTCAGCTCATGCCGAATCATCGCCGGTTTGATACCAAAATGGTAATGATCAAACAGCCACGCCGAGCTCACCGGCTCACCCGTTTTAATGTAGCTTTCCAATGCTGCCCGTAATATCGTCTGACTGCGAGCATCTAATGTCATATATACGTATTTTAGTCATTGGCACTCATGTGTCAAGAGTGCTAATAGTCGCAAATCCCGAAACATAAAACGCGAATCGCATATCACAAGAAAAGACAAAACCCTATCTGTCATCCTCGGGCTTGACCCGAGGATCAATGCATTTGCTTCCTGTCCTCCTATTGGCCATTGGCTACACCCTAAACCCTACTTTACCTCGTCATAGCTTTAGCGTAGGCGGGTTGGCGTGCTTTCTATTTGATATAATTTCTATACATGGCACGCGTTGTAAAAAGAAAAAAAGAAATTCCCTGGCACGACATCGTCCGTCCCGACGCCAACGACAAAAAGTATCTCAAAAAGCTCAACCTCCACCCCATTGTCATTCAAGAGCTCGCGCAGCCGTCAGTACGAACCAAAGTAGAGCGCTACAACGGCTACCTGTTTTTGGTCTATCAATTTGGCATATACGAACCAAAAGAAAAAGTAACGCGCCGCAGCGAACTCGACATCATCGCCACCCACGACCAACTCATCACCGTTCGCTACAACAAACTCCCCTTCCTTAAAGAACTCCACACCCAGCTTGAAACCCAGCCGCAACTACTATCCTCCAAAACAACCAGCATTTCATTTCAACTCACCTATCAACTCATCCGACACATTCTGCATTTTAGCGATCGCCAACTGCACCACATCGGCGAAAAAGTAGACAGCATCTCCGGCAGACTCTTTGCTGGCGAGGAGCAAAAAATATTAAAAGAACTTTCGTATATAAAACGCGATGTTTCAGAATATCGCATCATATTCAAATCACAGGGGCCACTCCTGAACTCACTCGTTGAAGCTGGCAAAGAGTTTTGGGGCGAAGAAAGTGTGCCGTATGTAAACGAACTCATCGGCGAACACGCCAAGCTCGTAAACCAGCTCGAAGACTACCGTGCCGCGATTATTGATTTTGAACAAACCAACACGCAAATCCTGAATGCCCGCACTGCTCAGATTATGAAAACCTTTACCGTACTCGCCTTTAGCACCTTCCCCTTAACGCTTATCGCCGCCATCCTTTCCATCCCCACCCATGCCAACCCCATTGTGGGAACACCGTACGACTTCTGGATCATCGCCGGAGGCATGATAGCCGCCCTAGCCATTATGTTTACCATCTTCAAGGGTAAAAGGTGGCTGTAAGAAATCGTGAAACGCAAATCATAAAACGTGTATCCCAAGATTTATACTCTAATATAAAACAAATTAACCACCTTTATTCTTTATTCATAATTCTTTATTCTAGTAGCATTGACTACGTCAATGCTCCGTCTCCACAACACCCTCACCAAAAAGCTGGAACCTATTACCATAGAGCCGGGTAAAAAAATCCGCGTATACAGTTGTGGCCCTACCGTGTACGCCCCCGCCCACATTGGCAACCTCCGCAGCTTCGTATTTGCGGACACGCTCGTACGAACCCTGCACGCGCAAAAAGTAGAAGTGCAATGGGTCATGAACATTACTGACATCGACGACAAAACCATAGCCGGTGCCATCCAAAAATTTGGACAGAGTGCCACAACTCAGCAACTCCAAGAATACACGGACGAATTTACCCAGCAATTCATAAAAGATTTAGAGAAAGTTGGAGTAGACACAAACCACATTACGTTTATCCCCATCAGCCAGAAAGTAACTGCTATGGGAGCATTCATTAACAAACTTGTTGAAAAAAGCTATGCGTACAAAACCGAATCAGGCGATGTCTTTTTTAGCATCGAAAAATATAATGCAGACTTCCATGACTACGGCGCGCTTGTGGGTGAAAAGTTTCTGGAAGGCAAAAAGATCGGCGCCCGGGTTATAAGCGATGAATATGAAAAAGACGCACTTAGTGACTTCGCACTCTGGAAAGCGCACGACCCCAAAACCGAAGGAAATATTTATTGGGAAGTTGAAGGGTTGGCCAAAGGTCGCCCCGGCTGGCACATTGAATGCTCCGTCGTAAACCATGAAGTATTTGACGGGCAACCCACGGACATCCACACCGGCGGCATAGACCTCATATTCCCCCACCACACCAACGAAATCGCCCAAGCGCAACCCATCTACAAACCATTCGTAAAAACGTGGTGCCACAGCGATCACCTACTCGTGGATAACAAAAAAATGGCCAAGTCAGCTGGGAATTTCTACACCTTGGCCGATGTAGAAGCAAAAGGCTTTGACCCAATAGCATTTCGCTATCTCCTTTTAACCACCCATTACCAAACACAAGTCAATTTCACCTGGGAAAGTTTGGAAAGCTCTCAAGCTGGTTTGCAAGGCCTTCGAAAAAAATTCGCCGAAGTAAAAACTGACTCCTCTGGTAATATCCAAGAAACTCATCCTTTGCTCAAAAACCTATTTGAAGCTCTCAATAACAATCTCAACACCGCGGAAAGCTTGGCTACGCTGTGGGAAATAGCAAAGTCTAATATATCAAATGGAGAAAAGGCCGCGCTTCTGGCCAAAGGGGCCCAAGTATTGGGTTTGAAATTAGAAACAGAACAAAAAGAATTACCAGGCGAAATAAAAGAAAAAGTTGAAAAACTCATCAGAACACGCGAACAGTTGCGGAAAGAAAAAAAATTTGCAGAAGCGGATGCTCTGCGAATTGAAGTAGAAAAAATACTGGCGCCGTTTGGATATACAATAAAAGACACTCCAACCGGCAGCGAAATAGAATAGAAAAAATCGCGCAGCAAGCAAAAAGCTCACTACGCGAGGATTGGTTAAATAAAAAAAGGATTATCAGACGGCATGTGCGGATGAAGCATGATCAGAAATCGGATGCCCCACCAAAATACCTCCTGTTAAGAAATCAGGTAATTCTCTTTCAACAAGATGAAGTCCATCAACAATAATTGTTGAGAAACTTTGAGTAACGGAGTATGCACCCAAATCCTGGCAGTGCTGCGTAAAAAACCTCAACTCTTTTTCGGTCAGAGGTCGGTTCAGATGCAGTGTAGTTCTTTTACTTTTACTCGCCATGGAAAGTCTCCTTCTGTTTTGGTTGAAAATTGAAAGGAACTTTTTTAGCGCAACACAAACAGGCTGACGCGCCAAAAAACCATTTCAGAGTATATATTTATTATTTTTCTGTCAATGTGTATAGACATGCTCGTTTTGTATACAATAAAAGGCACCACAACCAACGCCCCATGCCTGCTCCAAAAATTAAAATCCAGCCACAGGCAGCCTCACGAGTCCCTCCACAAAATATAGAGGCAGAACGCACCGTAATAGGCGGCATATTAATCGATAAAAACGCCATTTTCCGCGTGGCCGACATCCTCGAGCCCGCCGACTTCTACATGCCGGCCCATGAACGCATTTACGAAGGCATTTTAGAGCTCTACAGCAAAAACCAGCCCATAGACGTCCTCACGCTCACCAACCTCCTCAAAGAACAAGGGGTATTGCAAGACGTTGGTGGCTCCAGCTACCTCGCCCAACTCACCGATGCCATAGCCACCGCCAGCCACGTAGCCCACTTCGCCCAAATCGTGAAAGAAAAAAGAGTGCTGCGCGACCTTATTCAAGCCTCTGCCGAAATTACCGAAGCCTCATTCACCCCGGCCGTTGAAATGGAAGACATGCTCGACAGCATTGAGCAAAAAATTCTTTCTATCTCTCAAAAATCACTCCCAAAAAACTTTACGGCAGTAAAAGATGAGCTGAAAAGTGCATTCGAACGCATTGAACGCTTGCAAGATAGCAAAGGCGCCCTGCGCGGCATTGGCACGGGAATCAAACAAATCGATAACATTCTTTCTGGCCTTCAACGATCGGACCTTATCATTCTCGGCGCCCGACCTTCGCTTGGTAAAACAGCCTTTGCGCTGCAAATTGCATGTAACGCCGCCGTACGCGGCGGCTACAAAGTAGGCATCTTCTCACTTGAAATGTCGCGCGAACAAATTATCGACCGTATCATATCGGCCGAATCAAACGTGCCATTATGGAAACTGCGCACCGGCCACCGCATCGATGAGACAGAGTTCCAAATGATTCAAAACAGTTTTGATAAATTAAGCACTAGTCACCTCTTTATCGACGACACGGCCTCACCAAATATCATGCAAATGCGCGCCATGGCACGCCGCCTTCAAATCGAGCATGGCTTAGATATGCTCGTGGTTGATTACTTGCAGCTGATTGCCCCCCGCAAACACAGCGACAATATGGTGCATCAAATTACTGAAATATCCCGGGGATTAAAAACCCTGGGTCGTGAATTAAACGTACCCATCCTCGCCCTATCCCAGCTCTCTCGTGCTGTAGACCAACGTGACGACAAAGAACCAAAGCTCCACGACCTACGCGAATCAGGAAGTATCGAACAAGACGCAGACGTTGTGCTATTTATTTCTCGCAAAGACCGTGCTCGCAACGACCTCCCCGAAGCCGAACGCAACACCGCTAAAATCAGCATTGCTAAACACCGTAACGGCCCCCTCGGCGACATCTACCTCAAATTCGACCCCGAACGAGCAACCTTCCGCGAACAAGACGGCCAACACATCCAAGCAGAATACGTACACACCACGGTTGGCGGCGACGTAGAGTTATTTGATGACCCAAATGCCTTTTCCGCTGATCCCCAAGATTTCCCACTATGAACATTCCCGCACACCTCAAAAGCCTGATTCAAAGTTTGCGTCAACTGCCTTCTCTGGGTCCTCGCCAGGCAACACGCCTCGCCTTTTATTTAACCGGTGCCGGCCGAGCGTATGGCCAACAACTTGCCCGGGACTTGGCTGGGGCTTCGCAACTGGCAACCTGCACGCAATGTTTTTTCGTATGCGAAACAGGCCAAACATTGTGTTCCACCTGTGCGGACACAAGTCGCAACCAGAGAATAGTTATGATTATTGAAAAAGAGACAGATCTGCTTTCTATCGAGGATGCCGGAGTGTACCGTGGCACCTACTGCGTACTCGGACCCATGCCCAAAACAGGCGTACTCCCCGCCTGGCAACAGGAACGACTAAATGCCACAAAAAAAAGAATAACTGCCACACATGCCGGGACAATCGATGAAATTATTATTGGCTTTGGCCCATCCGCCTTAGGAGACTTGCACGCTGGGATTATTAAAAAAGAGTTAACAGGCTATGCCAAAAAAATCAGCCGGTTGGGCAGAGGCCTGCCAACCGGCGCTGAAATCGAATTTGCTGATCCAGAAACGCTGTCCGCGTCTCTAGAAAGCAGAATTTAACACACAGAGACTTCGTTTGGTTCAGTTTCACTCTCAAAGAGTTGTTGGGAAAAAGAATCGAGCATAAACCCATCATCGACAGCAAACATCTCTTGTCGATAAAACAAAACCTCTTTAATGAGTTTACATTTAACATCCCAATCGCAGTGAGAAAAAATGACCGCCAAACACAAAGAAGCGACGATTGCGAAATCAATTTCATCTTCTGTGGGTTTATTTGGGTGATGCTCAGGAGAATTGACGAAGGCCAACAAATGGCAGGGACCAAGACACTCATCAAAAAACGGCCTCATGCAAGAAGTCTGCTTGATACGATCCTCGCGTTGAAGTATTTTGTTTTCGAACAAATATTTACGAAACTGAGCGAAAAAATTACTCCAAAGCAACCGAAGCAACTCCTCATGCGTAACACGTTCCATACCCACATCACGGTCAATGCCAAAGCGAAAAATAAAAAATCCTGACGTAACCCGCTCAACCATCTTGGTTGTTGGATTAAAAACCAATGTTGGCTCTTTAGAAATAGAGTAAGAAAACGCCGGATAATTATCGTTTGGGAGTGGGCTATTTTTTAAAAATATCCCGCACGTAAAACCCAAAAAATCGATAAAACATTCGGCGTTCTTCACTAAAAAACAAACATAAAAATCAGGTGTTCCTCGCTCACCATCACCGGGAAGAAACGGCGGTTGAAAAAATCCATACTCGTGCATAAGAAACTCCTTTCACAAAACAAAATCAAGGTAAAAATTTTGGCCATGGAATAATGTGACAACTGGTGCACCCCGCATCAACACCCCACAGCCAAAACTCCCTTTTTTATACTCTAGTGTGCCGTAAAAATCAATTATGAAAAAGAAGTAAAAATAAAGGTTATTGCACAATGCATTAAAAATCTTAATTCATTATTCCTTATTCTTAATTCTTGCCTTCTAGCCGTGCCGTATCACCATAATATCCCCATCAGCCACCACATAGTCTTTGCCCTCAAGCCGCAACTTCCCCTTTTGTTTTGCCTGGTTCCAACCTCCACATGCCATAAAATCCGCCATACTCACCACCTCCGCGCGAATAAATTTCTTTTCAAAATCAGTATGAATAGCGCCGGCAGCCTCAGGAGCCTTTGCCCCAGCACGAATCGTCCAAGCACGAGTTTCATCTTCACCGGTCGTGAAAAAACTAATAAGCCCGAGGGTTTCATATGCCTTTGCAATAAGCTGTGGCACACCATCCCCACTACTTAAATCTGCCACCACATACGAAGCACTGTATTTTTGTAAGGCAGGGACTAAATCCGCCGGCACATCACCCTGTGTGCCATTGAGTAAGAATAACTGCTTTTTAGAGGTTAAAAGCTGCATCTCATGCACCACCTCTTCCTGTGCCCATTCAGTGGTTAGCTTTCCCGCCTCAAGCGCAGCCTGCACTGCCTTTAAAACTTCCAACGCCGCAGCAGCCTTTTTATCCCCCGTGCGAGCCTCGCCTTCGGCTTTTTTAAGTCTCTTGGTCACCGTATCTAAATCTTTCAGTGCTAACTCGGTTTCAATAATCTCCAAATCTCGAATTGGGTTTACATCTCCCTCTACATGAATAATCTCACCGCCGCCAAATACCCGAAGCACCATCACAATCGCCTGAGTGTCACGAATGTGGGTTAAAAACTGGTTCCCCAACCCCTCACCGGCACTGGCGCCTTTTACCAAACCCGCAATATCATAAAACTCCACAACCGCCGGAATGGTCTTTTTTGATTGGCTTGCAGTAGTCAAAGTTTGCAAACGCTCATCAGGAACCGAAACCACCCCCACATTCGGGTCAATCGTCGCAAACGGGTAGTTCGCAATCGTCACATCCGCGCTCGTGAGTAACTTAAACAAGGTCGATTTGCCCACGTTGGGAAGTCCCACAATTCCTAAAGATAACTTCATAATGAAAAAAGAATACGGGAATACCCTATAAAAATCAAAAGGCTTGGCACGCATCAGCACGCCAAGCCCAAAAACAGGAAGCTCAAATTACCTCACTTGCACCAAACAAGCCGAAAATTACGCCACATCGCATGATGGCCAAGTGGAGAAATATCAACCTCCCAGCAATTTACGCAGGGAATGAATTGGATTACTACATGGAAAGGAGAGGTGTCACTTGAAACACCCCCAGGGAAGAGAACAAACAACAGGTTTGGATAATACACATCCAAAAACCCATGGAACTGAGGAATGTTTGGTATTGAGAACATAGAAAGGAAATCATGAATTGTCACGAATTTCTTTCCATGCTCGTGTTCTATAAAATGCAAACTTTTCTCATCTGAAAGTGGCTGTTGGCCAGAAAGATCATGAAAAGAAAGCACATCCTCCAAACAATGGCTCGCAAGAAAATCTCCATCGAAACTCGACTTATCAATTCCCGCGTTTTCACAAAGCTTAAGAAACTCAGGGGCAAAACGAATAGTCGTTTTTTCATCTGGCATCCGCACATCGGCGGCAACAGTTTCGGGGCAATCAGAAACACGCATTTCTGGAAACATAAACCCTCCTCTTGGTATCCACCGCATAACCACAGGCGGAAGTAAAATGTTAAAAAAACAAAAAGCACCATTGTGCTGAATGTTTTGTATCATGAAAAAATAAAGAAGTCAAGAAAAAAAGGCGCCCCAAAAACTGGGAGCGCCCTTTGGTAAGCTACTACGCCGAGGCAAACAAATGTTTTTGCAGCAACCCAGAAAAATCTGGCATGCCAATGGCAGTCGACACCACAATGCATCGGCTATCTTCAAGCTCGTGAAGCTGGTTTGAATTGGCAGAAAACACGAGAATCTTCCCCTGAAAACCAGCTTGGACTTTGGCAAATGTAATAAAATCCACAAGCTGGCGAAAACCAGCATCTCCAAAGCCGCCCAAAACAATCAGGTCAAAATCGGGGAAATTCTGCAAAATTTCTTTGGCGGAAGCCACCGTTTGTGGCAGCGTCAAATCAAGACGCTGAAGCTCGCCGAGCAAATCAACAAAATACCCCCGCAACAAATCATTCGGAATGGCCACCAAAATTTTCATATTGTCCTCCCGCAAAATTGTTAAAAAACTTCGATAAAGATTAATACATACCCACGCAAGGTATGACCGAACATTTTTATACAATATTTTTAATAAAAAAGCAATAACTCAGTTGTAATTCCTGCCTGCTTATCAAGCGCAAGAACCACTCCTTTTCAAAAGATACACCAAACATTGTGCTGGGAGCAGGATTCGAACCTGCGTAGCCGTAAGGCGACAGATTTACAGTCTGTTGTAATTGACCACTCTACCATCCCAGCGTTCTACGAAAAAACTATACCCAAAATACACTTAAAAAACCAGTATCAAAAAAGAAAGTGCCTAAGCCTCCACCGTTTTAGCCTTTCGTTTATACACCCGCTTCTTTGACTCAATAGTGGGTGATAAAAATGAAACAACCGCCGGATCAGCATCAGAAACACGCGGAGGTTCTTGCTCAGGGTGCGATAACAGCACCTCCTTCTCTTCTTCCCCTACCTCTTCGGGTTCAATTGGAGTAGGCATTGCCGCCAGTACCTCCGGAGTCGCTTCAGGAGCGTTGGATTTGGTGTATTTATGAAACACACTCGCCTGACCCTTCGAACGCACGCGAGTAAGCGAGTTTGTAACAAACGCATCAAGTCTATCAAGCCACGTCTTACACCACTTCAAAGTTTTTTCAAAAAATTTACGCAAAAAACCATCCACACGCTCCGGCATACCCGAACGAATAAACGTATCAATCATCGCAACCGGATCCGTTGTTGGCTGAGCCCCATACGGTTCACGTACCCGTGGCAACGCTCGAATAACCAAATACAAAATCACCACACCACAGGCAAAAATAATAGTTGTCAAGAAAAGCCACAACATGAGAAAGTTAAATTTCCATCCGAGAAAACCCCTTGACTTGAATATTCTCGCCTACCTTTGCCGCAACTTCCGCAATAACATCTGAAATCATCTTTCCTGAATCTTTCACGAATGGCTGACCAAGCAACTCGTCTTTATCAGCTGGCGCGCATGCCGCAATATGCATAGCTAAATCATGCGCAAGCGCTTGAAATGGTTCGGAACGTACCACAAAATCAGTTTCCGCCCGCACATCTACAATCACACCCACCCGACCACTATGTACATACGAAACAATAAGACCCGCCGAAGCATCGCGATCTGAACGCTTTTCCATTTTTACAATACCTTTTTCGCGAATAATGGCAGCTGCCCGATCCATATCGCCACCTGCTTCTTCAAGAGCTTTCTTACAGTCCATCACACCAGCACCAGTTACCTCACGAAGTTTTTGGATTGTCGTAGTATCATGCATAAAAATAAATAATAACCCAATAAATATAGCACAAAACAACCCCAGAAACAACGGCAAGAATTATGAATAAAGAAGTGAGAAGCAAGGATAAACAAAAAAGGCATAGTGCATATACCTTAATTCTTTCTTCTTAATTCTCTATTCTAAACAACCAACCCTAGTTGGTTGTTACTGCATTCTCCACCGGCTTCGTGTTCACCGCAGAAGTCTTTAATACTTCGCGTACATTATTCAAAAACCATGTTACACTCGCCACACCATTGGTATTGGCAACCACCGGATACTCTACAAAATCAGGATTCGTATCAACGTTCGTCAATGCAATCACTGGAATTTTTGCATGGTGGGCTTCGCGCACTGCTGCATCATGCACTTTAGGGTCAATCACAAGCATCAAGTCTGGCAATTTGGTCATAAACTCAACACCGCCCAAAAGTTCTTGTAAGCGTTTAATTTCTTTTTCAATCATCACTCGCTCTTTTTTGGTGTACTTATCAAATGCCCCAGCAGCCAAATCACGCTTCAACTTTTTCAAATGCTCAATACGCTTTCCGATAATCGCATAGTTGGTAATAGTACCACCAAGCCAACGATTTGAAACCGACGACAAATTAAACTCAGCCGCAAACGAAGCAACAAGATCTGCCAAAGTTGGCTGTGTACCAACCACAATCATCTGGGCTCCAGCGCTCACCCTGGAGCGTAAAAATGCTAATGCCCTATCTAAACTCTCTTGAGTTTTTTGGACATTAATAACCTCAATACCATTGCGGTTATGAAGCACATAAGGCTTCATCTTTGGGTGGGTCTTACTTTTACGCTTACCGTAAAAAACCCCGGCTTCAAGCATCTGCTTAAACGCAGCTTCTTGCTGGGGGTCGATAGATACTGGCATTGGTGCCTTTTCTTCAGCCATAAAGATAGTGAAAACAGTATAGGAAAAACAGCAAAAAATGTCAAAACCCTGCCCGGTAATTGCACGCAATCAAAAAGGCAGGGTTTTATAAGAAAAACTAATTCGCAGGTAAATAGCTTGTCAAAGCCCCACATACACGCGCAAGAACTTCTTTAGGGGATCCAGTAGCATCAATAGGGATGATAGGAAATGGCCACTAGCCAATCTGCGATGCATAAGAAGCCTGTACCGCTTCGAAAAACTCAGGTGGACGCTCATCGAAAAAGTCATCATTCCGTTGTTTCCTCTCATTGGCAAGATCTCGCCGACGCAATATCTCGGTAGTAGGAAGTTGAAGCAAAAATACTGCCGTAGGCACCACATCTCCCACCGCAGCCCTGTTCATCTGCGTAACAATTTCTGGACTCACTCCTTGCCCTGCGCCCTGGTACGCAATTGAGCTTAAAAAGCATCGGTCAGAAATAACCATCTTGCCTTCAGCAAGGGCAGGTAGCACTACCGTACGCAACGTAATAATACGATCAGCAGAAAACAACGTTAACGTAGCCAACGGCGATAAAGAACGCTGTAATTCAGGATCTTTAACTATCCGTCGCAACTGCTTACCCGGTTCAGTAAAACCAGGCTCAAATATACGAACAAATGGAATGTTTTTTTCTGATATCCAAGAACACAACAAATCCATTTGCGTTCCTTTGCCTGAATAATCAGGTCCCTCACACGCAAAATATAACGGATATTCCATCTCCATACTCCTTTTCAAAAATAAAAGCACGAATGCTGCCTGTCAGTATCCCACACCAAATACGTTTTTTGCAATATATATCTTAATCGTCTTTATACTATTGGCTATTGGCCATACCCTATTGGCTTGATTTTGCAATCACCCCTCCCCCCACCATCATTTCACCCCGCAGATCATAAAACACTACCGATTGCCCTTCGCTCACAAACTTTTGTGGCACATCAAACACAATGTCATACTGTTCATTACGCTCAAAAAGAGTTGCTCTTGAAAGTGGCTGCCTGTACCGCACGCGTGCCATAACTGGTAACGAACCATTCACACAGTGTTTGCGCATATCAGCATCAATAAAAGAAACAGAAGTAAGCATTACTTCTTTAGCAAACAGTGCGGCATTGTTGTTCCCCTCTGCCACAATTAATCGATTCGTAGCTTCGTCTTTACGGGCAACATAAAACGGTGCATGATCCTTCAAATGTTTTGGCGGATTAAAATCAATACCTGTATGGCGCTGTCCGATCGTATAAAACGCCAATCCCTTATGTTGCCCCACTACATCTCCATCCACCGTCACCACGTCTCCCGGCTTTTGTGGAATATACTCACGCAAGAAATCAAACACATCCACCTGCCCCAAAAAGCAAATTCCCTGTGAGTCTTTTTTTTCAGCCGTCACAATCCCCGCACGTTTTGCAATTTTGCGAATCTCAGGTTTTGTATACGCGCCCACCGGAAACAAGCAATGCCGCAATTGCTCTTGCGTTAATGTCCATAAAAAATAGGACTGATCCTTATGTATGTCTTTTGCAGTCAAAAGAGAATAGTGCGTAGTAGGCTTTCCCTTAATTCTTAATTCTTTATTCTTTATTCTGACGTAGTGTCCCGTCGCGACATATTCTGCCCCCGCAGCAAGCGCTTTTTTTAGAAACAATCCAAACTTAATTTCCCGGTTGCACATCACGTCGGGGTTTGGCGTAACACCAGCCGCGTACCCTGCAATCATATAATCCACAACCGCCTTTTTATATGCCTCTTCAAAATCCCACACGTAAAACGGTATACCAAGCTGCTCCGCCACCAACCGAGCATCACGTGCGTCACCTTCAGCACACCCATCAATGTTATAACAACGCATAAAAACACCCACTACATGGTAGCCTTGTTGTTTGAGTAGGTACGCCGTAACCGAGGAATCCACCCCGCCCGACATTCCCACAAACACCGTTTTTTGTTTTTTAGTATTTTTACCCATACGACACACGATTCACGCTTTACGTTTTACGATACTTGTTGACAATATTTACATTTTTGTTATAACAAAGCAAGCAAAATCCAATAGACAGAGGTATAAAACAATGGGTTTTCGATATATTGAAAGCGCCCTGAAGGCCCCGAAAACAATCGTCATCCGAGTATACGTTAGAGAAATCTTCCTATACATCGCTCTGTTGGCGACAATAATAATACTAGCCCACATATCGATGATACTGATCCTCATGATCGTAGCATGTTGCATAGGGCTTATATGTATAGGCACTGAAGACTAACAAAAAGGGAGGGGTAAAAATGGAATTTAAAATAAAGCAAGAACGCAACCCAACACGCTGTGAAATTTGCCACCAAACCGATAGGTTTGATCCAGAGATAAACCACTGCGCGCGGTGCCAGCTACTCAAATTTGACGGCGAAATAAATCAATCCGATCAAATCAACATGCCACTGGAAGAAGCAAAACCCTTCGAAAAAAATCCCAGTAATCCCGAATCATTGTTTGGTGGAATAGTGCTATTCGTCTACCTTGCCTCCACGGAGACTGAATGGGCAATGAGAGTCGTATGGATGGTGCTGGTCATGGGATGTGCAATAAGCTTGTTTTACGAAATAAAAAAAGAAATACCAGAAAGGTTGCTCTAATCGAGCAACCTTTTTCTTTTTTGACTATGTTTTTTTGCTCCTATTGGCTAAACCCCATACCCCAAACCCTAGTTTAATTCTTTTCCACTCTTTCCACGTACTGGCCCAAATGGGTATTAATCCGAACCACATCACCAGTGTTGATAAACAAAGGAACGGTTATCTTTGCGCCGCCTTCTAACGTAACCGATTTGTCACCACCTTGCGCAGTATTACCTTTAATTGCAGGAGGAGCTTCCTCAACCACGAAATCCATTTTTACCGGAAGCTCAACTTTAATCACCGAGCCATTAAACCGTACCGTCAACACTTTGGTATTTGGCTTATAAAATGGAGCCTGGTCACCAATAACTTCTTGAGGCAACGAAAACCGAGCTTTTGGGTCGCCAACCTCATGGAACCAAAACTCGCCACGATTACTGTAAATAAACATCGCGTCTTTTTTCTCTACATCAGCCTCTTCAAAACTGTCACTTGCCTGAAAGTTGCGATCAATCACCTTGCCATTAATTAAATTTTTGAGTTTCGTCTGCGCTACCGCCTTGCGCTGCTGCATGCGCAAAAAACTCATCTCGATAATTTCGTACGGGGCACCCTCGTACACGATAATCTCCCCTTTTGCTAAATCAGTATAAGAAAGCATAACAAATAAAAATGTGAAACCATTATACCTAAAATGGCCAAAAAAGCAAAACTGCCCCGCATAATGCGAAGCAGTCTTTGTCTTTAACCGATACCCTTTTGACTCCACTAGGTAAGCGGATGGCTAAACCCTGTCTTCATATCCTCCATGGTGACCGCCACCGCGATTCCCACGAGTACTGCCTTCTGGCTCTTCAATCTTCAAATTGACGCGAGCATTGTTCTTAATACCCACAATCCTCAAGAGCGATCGAATTGATTTGGCGGTTGACCCCTGACGGCCCACAATTTGGCCCATATCCATCGGGTTCACCTTCAAAGACAACAACACGCCCATCTCATCCACCTTTCGATTCACCACAACTTCATCCGGGTGGTCAACAATGGATTTAATCAAGAACTCCAGAAATGCCTGATCTGCGCTGTTCTGCATAATGGTAAAAACTTCATACTCGACCTTTGTCGTTTCAATTCAGAATATCTGTATCCAAATAAAAGTATACGGTACTCACACCAGCTTCTGCAAAAACAATCAATTACGCTTTACCCTCCTTTTTAGCCTTAATGCGAACAGAAGCCTTTGGAGCAGTAATAACCTTATGAGCTACAAACAAGTTATGAACCGTTGCAGTTGGCTGAGCACCTTTCTTCATCCAGGTAGCCACTTTTTCACCGTTTACCGCAAACGCCTTCGAGGTAGCATTATACGAACCCAAATCCTCCACAGGAGGGGCTGCCATCTTAGAACGCTTATTCGCCACCACAATACGGTAGCTTGGTTGGTGCTTTTTCCCAATCCGCTGAAGCTTAATAGCCAACATAGAATATGCCAATAATCCTATACCCTAAAGCGAAAATAGTCAACAAGCACAGTATTTTAATGCCCCGGTTTCTGAATGTACAAAATGTTCATACACCAATAATACGATAAAATTTACAAAAAAGGACGGCGAGCAATGATTTCCGTAACATAACGCTTCGCAGGCCCATTATCAGTGGGAGCTTTAGGAGTGACACTGGGGTGGCCACTGGCATCTTGGGTATAATACAAGATCTCCCATCCCTCGTATCGATGCAAAAGTTCATTGGTATCAAAAAGATATAGACGCAAACCCTTTGGGTTACGATTCGTATACCCAGAAACCACGTGTAAACCGCCAGGAGCTGTCATATCTTTCATACGCTTAAAAACAGCATCAATACTTTTAGGGGCACAAAAATGCAGCGAATGATTGGCAAGAATTACATCAAAAACAGAAGAAGAGGTAAAGTGCGTCATATCAGCCTGAACCACCGTGATCGGTAGTGTAAGCCGAGCACTTTTTGTTCGCAGCGACTCAACCTGTGCACTTTCTAACTCTACGGCATTGACTGAAAATCCATGACTCGCTAAAAATGCGGAATTTCTCCCATACCCAGCCCCCAAATCCAATACAGTACCCGATGATATATACAACAAAACCTTTTTCACCAAAGCCGATGGCTCATGCCATGTTGGCCTGAAAGAAAAAAACTTAAACATGTTGATCAAGTTTCAATGAAATCACTTTCGAGCTCCCATCGCCGTCAAGCGTAACACCATACAGCACATCGGCGGCCTCCATCGTTACTCGGTTATGAGTCACCACAATAAACTGAGTCTTTTTTGAAAATTCTTTGAGCATCTGCGCAAACCGCCGGGCATTGCGCTCATCAAGCGGCGCATCAACCTCATCAAGCACTAAAAACGGCGGAGGCGATACGGAAATAAGGGCAAAAAGCGCCGCAATACCCACCAGGCTTCGTTCCCCACCCGAAAGCACATCAAGACTTGCAATACGCTTACGAGGCAACTGCACCCGTATCTCAATACCCGCGTCTTGCACTGATTGATCTTTGAATCCCTCATTGCTATCTACTCCATTCTCATCTGCTTCTTCTGCCTGTCGCGGCGCGGTTGGCACCAAAGAAGCCGTTCCACCACCAAACATCAAATCAAAAAAATGAGCAAATGCCGCATTAATAGCAACCAACTGACTATCGAATTCTGTAGCAATCTTCTCCTGTAATTGCGTGATTAATTTTTGTAAATCACCGATAGCTTGTTTCAAATCCTCGGCTTCTTTTAATAAAAATTCATGACGAGTTTCTGTTTCCTTTGCTTCAGCAATAACAGCTAAATCAACCTCACCCATACTAGCCAACATTCCTCGCAACGAAAAAATACGTCGCTCAAGCTCCTGAAGCTGGCTTGCAGACGGCACCACACCCGATACTGGCTTTGAAAAATCAGCAACCTGTTTGCCAGATTGTTCAATATGACGAGTCAACTCCTGTAAACGCATGCTGTACCGTTCCTTTTCAAATTCTGCCGTCTTACGCCGAGCAAGCGCACGACTTTCTTCTTGTCGAGCAGTCTCCACATCGCGAAGCGCCTTTTTAAAAGCATCGTAATAACCTGCTCCCGCATCAGCAAATGCCTTCTCTTGCGCGGCCAACACCTCAGCATGCGCAGACAGTTGGCTCAAAGAAGTTGTAATGTTCGCCAAATTTGCCTGCATGGTAGCAATATGGGCATGCGAATCACCGGCGCTATGTTCAGTTGTTCTAGTTTTTTTAGCAAACACCGCATCCAGCTCCTTAAGAGCCTCACGTACTACTTTTTGCAAACGGACAACATCAGAAGCCTCTAATTCTTTTCGCAGTACATCACGAACCTTCTGTACCGCTACGACAAGCATTTCGGTATCAGGTAGCTCAACAGAAACTGAAGCAGCCCTTACAAGTTGGGCCTGTGCCACCTCAAGCTGGGCTTCAAGTCGAGCAGCATCCTTTTCAAGCACGCTCTTTTGGCGAGAAATATCGGCCATCTGCGCACGCAAAGCTTCAAGCTGCGTTGAATCAGTGGGTTTGCGCCCTTCCAACTCATCAAAACGCTGTTGTGCCGCCTGTGTTGCTTGGGAAGCCTGTTCAATAAACACCTGTTCCTTTGCAAGCGTCCCCTCAAGCGCTGAAAGCATAGCGGTAATCTCTTGAAGCTGGCTCCCGTAAAAAAGCGTTTCCACCTCAGTAAGTTCCGCTACCATATCATCACGTTTCTCCCACCTGCTTGTTTGTCGCTTTAAGGAACGTAAATGTGGCGTAATCTCTTCAATAAGCGCCTGCACCTTTTGCAAATTATCCGTACTCGTCCGCAATCGCCGCTGGGCGTCGGTGCGCTGTATCTGGTACTGTCGCAAACCCAAAATCTCCTCCAACATATCCCGCCGTTGAGTAGGGGTCGCCTGAATAAACAAATCACTATTACCCTGCGTCACCACCACAATACCCCGCGACCCAAGCCGCACCCGCGCAAAAAAATCAACTAATTCACGCAAGAGCACCTCGGATTTATTTAAAAAATACTTACTTTCCCCATCTCGATTCACCAATCGAGAAGCTGAAACCTCCTCAAACTCAACCGGGAAAAACTTATTGTGATTTTCGAAGTAGAGTGCCGCCTGCGCCTGGCCCACCCGACTTCGATGCGGAGTACCAGCAAATATCAGGTCATCAATTTTCCCTCCTCGCAAACTCTTCGCGTCCCGCTCACCCAGCAACCAGCGGATCGCATCCACCACATTCGATTTTCCCGAACCATTCGGCCCCACAACCGCCGTAATCCCTTCCGGAAACTCAAGCACCGTGCGCGATGCAAACGATTTAAACCCATTCAATTCCAGCCGCTTCAAAAAATGAGGCATGTATATACAGTATAGAAAGAAACAAAAACAAAAAGAAGCCGATAAAAATCGACTCCTTCAAAAAAGGAAACAAAAAGACCTCATTAACACCACTGAGCACAAGTCTCGGCCGCAACAGAAGGATCAACAGAAAGCTCCCAGGGCTCATTCACCTCATACCATGTTTCCAATTCTACGCAAAACCTGACAACCACAATACCTAATGCCTTGCGGTAGTAAGTAACAAATGCTCCGTAGACCCTACGAGCAATTGCGATATCTGAAGCAAAAAATGAAACCGTGAACGAATCCTCTGTATGGCAAGGATCAATGACCACTTCAACACCATCCACCATAAGGCTGTTATGTGAAAAAACAAAACCTTTTGGATTCTGATTTACACGACACTTCACGAAATATTTAAGACTGTCCATGGTCGTAACCTCCATTTCTATGAAATTCTCAAAACCCCGCGATAGGGTTTGCGTGAATAACATCCTATACTAAACGAGTAAAAATTGCTACTTTTTTTTCACTCGAGCCTGTTTTGTTCCCGCAACCTCCTTCTTGTGCTCTAAGGCTCGCTTAGCCGCATCCGCTTCCGCTTCCTGTTTCGAAGCTCCTTCACCCTGAGCCACAAGTCGGTCACCCACATACACTCCCACCGTAAACACGCGTTGGTGCGCTGGGCCACTTTCGGCTAATACCGTGTAGCGAGGCGTAATTTTTAATCGCTCCTGGGTAAACTCCTGTAATGTGCTTTTCGGGTCCTTATAACTTTTCGTTTTCAAAATTTCCGGCGCGTGCGGCAACACAAACCGCTCAATAAATTTTTTTGCCACCTCGTACCCTTGATCCAAATAAATCGCGCCCACCAAAGCTTCAAACGCGTTCGCCAAAATCACCTCCCGCGCCTTACCAGTATCTTTTGCCTCACCTTTGGACATATGTAAAAAATCTTGTAAACGCAAATCATCCAACGAAATCTTTGCCAAAAATTGATAGTTTACCAAAGCAGCCCGAAGCACAGTAAGCTGCCCTTCCGGAAATTGAGGATAGGTCACATACAACGCGTGCGTCACCACCAATTCCAACACTGCATCTCCCAAATATTCAAGCCGTTCGTTATGTGGGTACGGCCAACCACCCTGTTCATTCAAATACGAACGATGCGTCAACGCCTCATTCAATAGGTCGGGGTTAGTAAATCGTATGGAAATAATCTGTTCTAAATCAGAAGCCATGTATAAAAATAAATAAGAAACCCCACTACGATGTGGCTGGGGTAATATCCGAAAGCACCGCTGCCTTTGCCTTTTCCTCTTCAACCTGAAACTTCTCACGGTAGATAGTCCCAAGCACACCGTTTACAAACTTCGGAGAATTTGGGCCCCCGTAATTTTTGGCCATCTCAATCGCCTCATTAATAGCAACCTTCGACGGCACCTCTGCTTTGTCCGCATACAATAACTCCCACAATCCAATACGAAGAATGTTGCGGTCAATAATCGCGATCTTATCCAATGGCCACTCTGGCGCGCGCTGGGCAATAGTCGCATCAATGTCGCCCAAATGCTCGGCAATACCTTTTAATATCTTCCAGGCAAACTCAGGCTCATCCACCTCTGGCGCGTACTCTTGCATATTACGCTCGAGTACTTTGGTAATATCAACAGTGCGATTATAAAAATCCCATTCGTACAACGTCTGAAGAATTACCGTTCGCAGAAGATGTCGAGTAGCCATAGTGTTATAGGAATTATATCAAAAGTGCGTTGAAAGAAAGCTGTGTGTTTCTTATTCTTCCCCTTTCTGTTGTTCTGGCTGGGTCTCTACAACTTCCTGGGCAGGTTCGCTTTCCGCAATTTTCTCAGCTCCCTCTGGCATTTCCTGTGCGGCCTCCTGGGCTTTTGTTTTTACTGGTTTTGCTACAGAAGCATGCAATACTTTATTCTCTCGTCCTCCACACTGCACACAGGTCACATGTGGACGCTTTGGACCACCGCAGTTTGCGCATACTGCCAAACGAGCCTTTTTCAACGCCAAATGCGACCGTCTGCGGCCTACTTTGCCATGGGTATGATGTTTTACTGGTACGCCTGCCATAAATAAATGTGCTGTTACAATAATGCAAAACTATAAAAACGTCAAACGATGCAATGGACACGGGCCGTATGCGCCCAAAGCTGCATAATGAGCCTTCGTGCCGTAGCCTTTATGCCCCCCAAAGCCGTACTGGGGGTATTGCAAGCCATAAGTCTCCATACGAGCATCTCGAGCCACCTTAGCCACAATAGAGGCCAACGCAACCACTGGTACATCCCGATCCGCCTTCGCTATAGTCTGCGCTACCGCAGTGCTACGAATTCTATCATACAAGTACAACCCACCATCAAGCCAAACAGTTCGTGTCGCCCCTCCCACACGCCGCACAACATCTTCAAATGCCCGGCCAGCAGCTCGATTTGCGCTGGCCGAAATATTGATTTTATCGACAACAGGAGCACTAACAGATTTGGTCACACAAAACACACTTGCATGAGTACGCAACAAATCACACCACATCTGTCGCTGTGTTGCGGTTAACTGTTTTGAATCACGGAGCGGTAAAGCAATCTTTTGAGCCTTCCGCAACAAACTACGCAAAACACTCGGTTGTAG
>CAZXZC010000008.1:26245-27564 GCA_964645125.1 uncultured Candidatus Saccharibacteria bacterium
GTAAAGCAATCTTTTGAGCCTTCCGCAACAAACTACGCAAAACACTCGGTTGTAGGGCCACGCACCCCACCACAACCGGCCCCGCAAGCGCCCCTCGCCCAACCTCATCAAGCCCAATAACATATCGCTGCATATTTTTGTCTGTCACACTTGCTTGGTACCTTTATTCATAATTCTTAATTCTCGTTTTTAGATCCACCAACACTAGCCTTTCTCTGATACATTAATTGGTCCCTGAATATCACACTGCAGTTCGGTAAGTGTTTGCGCGCAAATTTTTATGGAATATGCCCCATTTGGATAAACTACTCCATTAATATCTTTATTTACTAATAAATTATAGGTCCCTGTATTTGGTACATTTTGAGCAACATGGTAGATCAACCCCGAAGAACCTCCAATAAGATCTATTTTCACCGGCGCATTCGTATCGATACCAGTTGTTGACCATCGTACCGGGAAATACAGATTGCGTGGAAAATCATAGTTCGCCTGTGGGCTAAAAATAGTAATCGGTTGGACCTGATTATTGCCATAAAAAACAGAGAATGCCGCCTGATTTGAAACACTTATTTGACTTCCGTTCTTCATACCCTTTATCTGGAGATAAAATTTACCCTTTATCTGATCCTGCGAGTAATTTGTTCCATTGATAAAATCACTCAATAGAGTCGCCGGCACATTCCACAAAAAATACCTTTGGTAACTCGGAAGAGAGTCAATATTTGAAACTATATCGTAAAGTGGACGCTGACTATTTGTTGTATAATTACCAACAATAATTTGATATCTATCAAATTGACTTTCATCTGCCATCCATTGAATTACTGCTGATGTCCCGGGTATCATCGTTACATTTTGTTGCGGAGCAGTAATAGAAATTCCCAAAGCTTGCGATGTTTTATTTACATTAATCACGATACTATCAGACACGCTTTGAGCAGCAGAATTAATACAGGTAATTGTATAAGTCGTATCAGAAAACAAGTTTGGCGTATTAAAAAATCCATTCAAAGCAAGCCCTTTTTCTATATCTCCATTTCTACCAGGCTTGAGGTAACAATAACTTGCCCCTTGAGACTTCCAACTTAACATTTCAGCAGTCCCGTACGGAATAGTTATAGGGCCTTGCTTCCCTCCATCAGCCTGTATATCTACCCAAAATGATCCAGTAGGAGCCGGCAAAACCGGTTGCGGAGCAGGAATCGTGGGGGTTCCACCAGGGCATTGTGCAAATTGGCAACTTGGGCCTGTGCGACTGACGTATGAGCCATCAGGACATAGCTTGGCATCTTGAGTGCACGCCGTTGCGACCGGAG
>CAZXZC010000009.1:0-27313 GCA_964645125.1 uncultured Candidatus Saccharibacteria bacterium
GCAAATAGCGCAATAAAACTTTCGAGCGCATTAAACACAAACAACTTAAATGATCTTCCTTCCCACAAGAAACTTCCGGCCTGGGTGGTGGCTACATACCCGAGCCAAATCCAGAAGGCTAATTGGAACGCGAACATCGCGGGTGTCGCACCAGGCATTACACCCATCCATACAAATGAATCATGGGCTAATACAACTGACATGATAAGCGAAGTGATTACCCCACCAACCATTGCCTGACCGGCAGTCATTTTCATGTTCTTCATGCTTTCTGGCGTAAAATTCATCATTGCCATCCACTGCTTGCCAAACACGGGGCCATACCAAAGCATGCCAATAACCATATTGGCTATGGCCGCACCAACAACTGCCCAATAATTAATAACGATTTCCATATGCTTTACACTATTGTTTTACGACCTTTTCATACTCTCTAATTGTATCAATTCTGCCTTCTCTTCTATACTCTATATATGAATAAATCATCTGACGCGGTATATGGGTTGGGTATCATTGGTGCTGCGATTTACTATATTCAACACGCTGCCACGATTACGGCCGGGATCATTGGGATACTGAAAGCCTTGGTGTGGCCAGTGTTTGTGGTATACGGGATTTTGAAGTTTTTAGGTTCGTAACAATCTGTTTCAGCGCAAGGCTTTCCTTTTGCCTGCCGTTAGGGGTAGCATACCTCTATATGATGCATGCTTTTTTGTTGCGTACCATTGGGTGGATGTATAGGAGTGTTATAAAACCTATTTTATTTCTACAAGATCCGGAAGTTGTGCATAATCATGCCACAAAACTTGGGGAATTTTTTGGCACTGTTCAGGTGGCTCGGACGATTTTTTCTGCTATTTTTGTGCGACATGACCCTCTGCTCGCCCAAACGATACAAGGAGTTGATTTTGCTTCACCTGTGGGAATGGCGGCGGGGTTTGACTATGAAGCCAGGCTTACCCGTATTTTGCCATGTATTGGCTTTGGGTTTGGAACAGTGGGCACGCTCACCCACCGCCCCTATGAGGGAAATAAACCGCCGATGCTCGGGAGGCTCCCGAAATCAAAATCACTGATGGTGAATAAGGGTTTTAAAAATTTGGGAGTTACAATAACCCTTTCAAAATTTAGCCATACTGCCTTTGCGTATCCGGTGGGAGTGAGTATCGGCAAAACCAATACACTTGATATTCGCACTCAGGAAGAAGGGGTGCGCGATGTGGTGGCGGGATTTACCGACGCCGAACAATCGGGTGCGCCATTTGCGTATTATGAATTGAATATCAGCTGCCCCAATCTACAGGGGTCGGTTGAGTTTTATGATCCTGAGCATTTACGCCAACTACTTGATGGACTTTCTCCGTTACATCTTTCGCGACCGGTATTTGTAAAGATGCCAATTTCCAAAACAAATGAAGAAATTACAGCCATCCTTACTGTACTTGCACGCTATCCATATATCACGGGAATAATCTTTGGAAATTTGCAACGGGATCGCGCGCACGCAACGCTCCATCCCGATGAAGTTGCGCTCTTTCCCAGGGGGAATTTTAGCGGCTTGCCATGCCGCGATCGATCAGATGAATGCATCCGATTGGCGTATGGGCAGTACGGCAATCGATTTATCATTATTGGCTGCGGCGGTATTTTTTCAGCTGATGATGCGTACCGAAAAATAACACTCGGGGCCACGCTGGTGCAGTTAATTACCGGACTTATCTACGAAGGACCTCAACTCGTTGCTCAGATTAATGCTGAACTTGCAGACCGCGCCCGACGCGACGGCTATACCAATATTTCACAAGCCGTTGGCCGTGCCCACACAGAGACTACTTCTTAGCAGCGGCGAAACGCCGATGAACTGAATGAACGCAATGCTTTCAGATCAATTTTCATTTTTTGCACCAGTTGGGGCGCGTATCTCACGATCATCACCAGAAGCATGTAAGCTCCATCACCCACAATCATTGCGCCTAGAAATGGTAGACCTGCAGCGTAGCAAAACAACAGTCCGGCAATTGTTTTGGGGTACCACGCAGAGAGTGCCCACACAGCCGTGTTGGTAGTGAAAAAAAAGAAGAGTGGCGCCATGGCAGTAAAAAGCGCACTTGCCCATGCTTTTTGCATGATATACACCACCCAACTAGCATATGCAATCACGGCGAATGAAGCATACACGGAAAGCATTAACCGCCAGTCGTACCAACCAATAATACTATCGGATACCACCAACGTTATTAGCGTGATGACGATTGCCCATTTTTTTCCCAGTTGCGCTGCCGCAACCCGAGCAATGGCCGTGACGGGTGTTGCGTTTGGTAGATGCGGCAATAGCCTACCAACCACACCGACTGCAATGAGACCAAGTGCTGCGAGTATTTTCTGTTTCATGTGTTATTGCTGAGTAAATTCGGCGAATTTCCACACCACGGCGTCGGTGTTTTTGAGCTTATACTGCGCCGCGCCTATTTCTGGAGCAATGCCATTTACAGTGTACTGCCAATATTTTTTGTCACTCCCTCCACGCATGCCGTACATGCCATTTACGAGTATGCCAAGACCTGCGTACTCTTTTGTTTCAAGCTTCATCTCAGGGTGTGTAGTATTTATTTGTTGCAACACTTCAAACACCGTTTCCCCTTCTTGTACTGCAAGCGCGGTGTCGTGATAGGCGTCTGCGATATCCAGCGATATAGTGACGGTACGCGGAGCTACTATCTCGCTGGGCGTGGGCGCTAACTCTATCTTCTTATATATAAAAGAAACTGCACCCACTGCCACTGCGAGACTTACTCCTACAACAATCCATTTGAATATTTGTTTTTTTATCATGGCAGTTATTGATATGTTGGTATTTTTTCTGGCGACTGCGCGTTGGCTGCTTCTGCCCGTGCGTACACATACAATGCACTTGAAAGCCGATTGAGATAGCGTATATTTTTACGAAACGTGTCACTGTTATTTTCAAGCGCAACACATCGACGCTCTGCTTTTCTGGCGAGTGTTCGCGCATAGTCAAATAGCGCCGATTGCCGCGAGGCGCCTGGAACCACAAACGAGCGCGGCATTGCGATTCTGTTTTCCCACTGGGCAATGCTTGATTCAAGGTCATCCACTGCTGAATTAGGTACTACGATAGAGGCGCCCGCAACAGATGCCTGAATAGAAAATATCCGCTGCTGAATGCTTTCAACATGTCGTGCAATTTCATCGCTCGCCTCAGTTGCACATACCCCAAGCCATGAATTTAATTCGTCCAGAGCACCGAGGGCTTCATAGACAGGGTGGTTTTTTGGCAATCTTACACCTGTTCCATACAGAGATGATGTTCCTGAGTCTCCAGTTCGTGTATATATCATGCGTTACGCTGACGTGGGAGTGGTCGACATATTTTGAGCAGGAACCATATCGATATCACACACACCACCAACACATGCCAATTCTTTTTTCATCTCTGTTTCATCTGTTTTTTCATAGACCACGAGTTTTGCATAATCAATGGTTGGAAATTTTTTCTTCATTTCTTCGTATCGTGCTTTCGATATTTGTTCATATGGCGCGAGTCGATACACGTGATCAAATCGAGGTAAAAATGAAAGACCCCCAATAATGTGCCAATTTTTTTGTATCCATCCTACTACATCAATCCACTCATTTTCACCCACTGAGATGGTGGCTGATGGATTGTGTTCGGTAAAATTTAATTTTACGTTTTTCCAATATTCAAGTTGTTCGAGTGCTGAAAAATCATCTTTATATTTTTGTGTTGTTCCGGGTGATTCAACGGGAAATTCCAGCACATAGGTGGTGGCGTTTTCAACTGTTTGTCCAACTTCTGGGTATCGTGGCACGCCTTGGTCGCAGAGCATTTTAAACAAGGCATCGGTCGCTGAAATGCGAATGCGACGGATGTAATATTTGGAGTGCCGCGGATGAATGCCTGAGGCACAGTTGAATGTTTGCGACACAGTGCCAGATGGTTTTACTGCGGTGACGGATGTTGCTGGCTGGATACCAAATCGTTTTGCGTATTGCGTATTCGTGTCGATTGCCGCGTCACGCATAGCGCGCAACACCTCGGGACGACGCGCGCACTCACTATCCCACTGCCCGGTAACTGATACGCCTAAAAGCGCCTCTTGCCTGCAATGTTTTGCCCACGCGCTTGAAATGTAGTGGAACGAGGTTAGTGTTGCCTGATACGTACCAATAATTGCAGCAAGACGTGCCTTTTCTACTAATGATTCTTGCGTATCATCAGCACGGGCAATAACCTCCGAAAGATTGCAAAACTGCTTTGATTGCAAAATAATCTCCCCGCATGGATTGGTGCCCACAGGCCCACGCACTACGCCTTGTTCATCTATAAAACCGGTTGTGGCAAAATATTTTTTTCGCCGGTGCGGCATGGTGTGGGCAAGTGCACCACGATTAAATATACCTCGTTCGCCCGAACCACTTTTCATAAGCGCAATCCATTCTTCCATCAGTTGGGTATTGGTTGGTATCTCTTGGTAGACGGCTGAATTGTTGGCAACGGATCTGTAGGGTTGGTTGAGAAAGAATTGACCTTTTTTCGCATCCCGCAATTCCGTGTCATCGAGATCGGATAAACTGATCATCGCGGTGCGGCGTACACCGCCCGCCACCACGCATTCACCGATTTTACAGATCACATCATGTACATCAATGGTACGAAGCCGGCGCAGTTGGCGCGCGAGTATTTTTTCCCGCGCGAATTCCAACAGCGACCGCAACGGTTCAGGGCCTGATGCCTTGCCGCCCATCACCCTTAACCGAGCGCCAGCAGGACGAACCGCGGAAAAATCAAATTCGATGTCTTGGCCATCGTACCATGTGCGTAAACCCAATGTGAGTGCGTCGCACCACCCTTCTTTTGAATCAGCTACGGTATGCGTTGGTAATTTTTTACCTGTTTGTTTTTTTATCTGAGGCAAGCGTTCTATATTTTGACTTTCCACCGTAAACCCAACGCCACATCCCTGCATGGACAAATACATAATTTCAGCAAAGTCTTCAATACGGCTTGGGGCAATAAACGAACAATTGTACGCACAGGTATTACACCGACGAGCCGGCTCTCCCGCAAATTGCATAAGTCGCATTGACGGCATGACCTGTTGGCGCAGGATCGCCATGCGAATACGCTGGTATTCTTCCTCGCCAAGGCGACTACCCAAATTTTCTTTCATAAAATCTACATACCGATCAACAGTTTCGACCCAGGTTTCACGGCGATTCTCGCTTTCTATCCACCGTGCGTAGGTGCGCATGTACACAAATTCACCCAACGGATTATCGGCAAAATATGTTTTACTTTCAGCAGCAAGGGCACGAACATGTTCGGGAACGTCCCCCCGCAGTGCCCTATCTTTGGCGCGACGATCTCGGTATAAAATATACGCTTTGGCAGTTGCCGGGAAATCATGCGCCATGAGTTCTTTTTCTACCTCGTCTTGTACTCCTTCCACGCTTGGCACAAACCCGGTGACGCCCGCGTGCTTCGTGACAAGAGTCTCCACCACTGCATCTGCCACACGCTCCGGTGCGTGCTCACGAAACTCGCCGGTTGCCTGCAGTGCTTTGCGTATCGCGCCCACTATTTTTTCTCTTTCAAACGGTACAATCTGGCCAGTTCTTTTTTTAATTGAGGTGATCTGAGATGCCAATGGGTGTTTCATAGCATAAAAAAATGTGGTAATATATCGATACGTGTCTATACGATAACATATCGATATCTGTCTATGAAACAATCTTCTTTGGGGAAAGATGTCAAGCGTACCTACCCTCGCCCCGCATGGGTGGCATCAGGAGAAGAAGAGCTGTGCCCCGATTGCTTTAAGGTGGTAGGCGATCGGTCCCGCTACCGACTGGTATGTATGCTGGGTAAGCAAAAAGCGGGAATGAATGTAGCTGAAATAACTCGCGAGCTTGGGCTGTCTCAGCCGACTGTTACTCATCATTTAAATATTTTGCGCAGCGTTGACGCGGTGTCGGGCGTAGACCGCGGTAGGCAACGGATTTACACCCTCAATCGCGACGCGCATTGTTTTGAGGAATGCAAAATCCCCTACTTATAATGTTTTGCTGCGTACGCTGATGGTGATGTGTATGTGCTGTACATAAAAAGGGCCCGAGACTAGGTCTCGGGCAAAACAAAACACACATTGGGAGGATAACCAGAAGATGGTCATCTGTTCATAATAGTGCTCCTCTGCGCAAGTATCGTCAACTTTTTTGTGTGGCAAACCATAGTGTTCTTTCGGTATACTGATTTATATGAAATCTAACCTTCTTATCGGATTTATTGTGGGGGCGGTGATTGTTGCGGGCGGGGCGTATTATTTTATCTCAAAACCTTCGGCAACTGATATGGGGCAGGTGGCGGCAAATACTGAAACAGCCGGCGAAACCCAACAGCAAGAGGCGAAGGCTGGTGCATTTAGCGGTTCGATTCAAGCACTTCTGGGACGCAGCGGAAGTTGGAAATGTGTGATTGATGTGAAAACCGCACAAAGTATTTCAGCGGGCACGACGTATGTTTCAAATGGCAAAGTGCGCGGTGACTTTACCAGTAGCGTGCAAGGATATGGCAATATTGAAAGTCACATGATTGCCGATGGAGGGTATGCGTATACGTGGTCATCGGTGTACCCACAGGGGTTCAAGATAAAGCTTGATCTCTCGAAACAGAATACCGGAGGCACTACGGGAACTTCGGGCCAGCAATCGTTTGATGTGAACCAGAATTATTCATATGACTGCCAGCCGTGGAGTGCGGATGCTTCCTTGTTTACGGTACCGGCAAGTGTGAGTTTTAAGGAGATTGGAGTGTAAAAGCAAGCCAATGGTTCGGCCCCGCCAGCTGGCGGGCTCACCACAAGCAGGGTTTAGCCAATGGTAAAAATAGTTACAAGCATGAAAAAGGTGCGATGATTTACATCGCACCTTTTTTGTTGCTTCACTCATTGGCACTAATTGAAAAGTAGCCCAAGATACATTTTGGGCATGGTATAGACACAGAGTTTTATCCATGCCAGCACTTCCCATATAATGCACTGAATTTTTCTTTCCACTACTGCCGCCGATTCAAACATGGGCTTTTGGCCAGACAGCCACCACCACAAAAATCGAACTCGATGCATGTGGAATGAAGAGGTGACTAAAATAATTTTTCTTCCCTTTTGTATTTGCTCCTCAAGAAATTGAAGAGTGACCACTGTTTCACCCAAAGAATCGTGCGCTCTTGGAAGTAAAATCGTTGACCTAATTCCGACACTTCGAAGCTCCTCCATGGTTTTGCATTGTAGATTTGGTATTGTATCGTCAACGCAAAACACGACAAAGTTTTCGGGATTCTGTTTGGCTATTTGAGCGGCTTTTTTGATTCGCTTTTTGGTGTTTTGATCCAATTCGCCACTCCTTTTATCAATACGACCGCCGTACAAAATAATGTACGTTCGCGACATACCATACCTCCTTGTTGCTACCTGGGTGTTGGTCCGCCAATAAGCACTGCCTTCTTGCGAATGAGAATCGCAAAGCCGGTTGGATATTGGTTACTACAAAATGCGTTTGATTTCACAATTACAATATTTCCCGCAGGAAAGGCTGGGTCCGGTTGCTGCATGATGTCAATCAAAAATCCCTTCGACTTCAAAACTGACTCCATGCTTTGCGCGGCCTGTTGCGGAGACAAACCCGCGCTGGGGGGCAGCACAATCGTTTTTAATGCTCCTATGTCGTACGACGCCCAATGCGTTGGGGATTCTGTCTGTTTTAAAAAATCGATGCTTGTTCCATCGGCGAACAAGAACCGATCAATTTTCCCAGTGTTCAACTGGCCGGTTGGTTTCCCCAATACTTGCGCCAGTGCAGCTGCGGTCGCTTCCTGCGCCTGTTTTGATGGACACATGAGCGTAGTGCTGTTGGATTCAAAGATCGGAATTGGCAATAGAGAAATGAAAAATCCAACGGTCCAGATCATTCCAATTCCACAAAAGAAGAAGTTGAGTGATTTTTTCAGAAATCGAAAAAAATCGGCATTTTCCTTCAGAAATTTCTTCATTATTCACCTTCCTTTTCAAGCTGCGAGTTGCATGAATACACAGAAAAACTGTGCCTGTATTGCTTTTATTATTATAGCATACTTTTTACATTTTGTAAAGGAATGTAAGCCAAGAGTTTTTAGGCAAATTTAATACATAGATCCTTCGACAAGCTCAGGATGACAGGCAAAAAACATAAGGCAGAGATCCCGGATCGCAAGCCCAAGGATGACAGAGAAGACCATGAGATCCCTGCCTGATAAGCAGGCAGGCCTCATGTGCATTCGGGATGACGGGAAGGGAATTTTTGTTCTAAACCCTATACCCCTTTGGCTGTTGGCTTGCCCTGAACTTGCCGAATGACTGAAACCTTACGCTGGGCGGCGTTCGTTCCAATTCCCGCGGGATGGGCGGCTGCTGCCACCGAAGCGATTTGGTTTGGCGCGATTGAACCGAGAAGGGGCACCACTGTATCCGCCGTGGCCGCCTGCGCGGCGAGAGTCCGGGCCGTTGTTATATGGCCGTGGTGAATACGAGCGGGGCGATGTACTGGCTGCGCCAGAATACCCGGTGCGGGCGGGGCCGTATGATGGACGAGATGGAGCGGGACGATTTTGATATGAAGGGCCACCGCCATTATTTGAAAATCTATTTTGAAATCCAGCGCCTGTCGAACGGTTTGAGGTTGTACGAGATTGACCGTATCCACCACCTGATGCATTGGAGCGACCACGAAAAGGTGGGCGAGAAGAATAGCTGCGGGGTTCATCTTCTTGCACGACGGGCGCGGCGCGATGTGGCGGCAAATCAGAAACTTGTTTTGGCGGAAGGGCGATGCGCATGAGCCGCTCGATGTCGCGCACATCGCGACGCTGGTCTGGGGTGGCAAATGAAATAGCATGGCCTTGCGCGCCAGCACGTGCGGTACGGCCAATGCGATGCACGTAGTCTTCGGCATTTGCAGGAAGATCATAGTTTACGACTAGCTCAATCCCCTTCACGTCGATGCCACGGGCGGCAATGTCGGTGGCAACGAGAACACGAAATGTTCCGTTACGAAATCCTTCGAGTGCTTGCCGACGCTGGCTCAAGGATTTATTAGCATGGAGTTCTGCCGCGGTGTGGCCAAGTCCACGCACTTGGGCAGCAATTTTTTTGGCACCAAATTTAGTGCGTGAAAATACGAGTACACTGCCACGAAATTCGCTTAATACTTTTTCCAAAAGTCTGGGCTTGTCGTGCTTGGCAATGAAAAATACTTCTTGCGTAATGTTGGCATTGGCAGTACCCGGTGGGACAATTTCAATGCGTACCGGAAGTTTCATGTATGAGTGTGCCATGTGAATGATGGCATCGGGCATGGTGGCGGAAAACAGCATGGTTTGGCGCTCGCGTGGCACGTGATTCATGATCTGCTGCAATTGCGGGGCAAAGCCCATATCAAGCATGCGATCTGCTTCATCAAGCACCAATACTTTTGTGGTTTTGAGATTTAAGGTTTTTTGTTGGAGATGGTCAATAAGCCGGCCTGGGGTACCTATGATGATGGCGGGATTGCCGCGCAGTGCCCCAACCTGGCGATACAATGACTCACCGCCTACCAAGAGCGCACTATGCACTCCTAACGGACTACCGAGCTTGGTAAGGGTTTCTTTTACTTGGAGTGCAAGTTCGCGCGTGGGAAGCACGATAAGCGCTGGCTTACCCGCCAAGGCGGCCTGAATAACCGGTATGCCAAAGGCTAATGTTTTACCGGTACCGGTTTGGGCAAGCCCCATAATATCCTTGCCTTCAAGGGCTGGTGGGATTGATTGCTGCTGTATGGGAGTTGGGGTCTTAAATTGCAAACGATCCAGAACTGACAAGATGTTTGGAGCAATACCAAGGCCGTAAAAGCTGGAATCTGACATTAGGAAGAGTAAATAGAATATGGAGTATAGATTATAGGAAGGCGAAAAAGAGCCTACAATTGCTCTTGACTATAGCATACTTTTTTGTTGTTTCATAGTGCCCCTAAACAAGCCAATAGGGTTAGGGGTGTAGCCAATAGTACAGCAGAGACAAATGCGTTGATCCCCGCCCTGCCTACTCAGCAGGCAGGTTTCGCAAGGACGACAGGAAAAATCTGGATCCTCGAATCAAGTCCGAGGATGACAAAGTCTAAACCCTATACCCTTTTGGCTATTTTTTACTCTTCTTTTTTGTATTCAGATAGAAAATCGGTAATGGTGGCGGCTTGAGCTATGGCTTGATTGGCTGCGTCCTCAAGTGGTTCGAGGATGCGTAGTAAATATTCTGGATGGTAGATACCAGGCGCGGTTGTCGCGATACGTGATGCTGCGGCAGTATGAAACAGAATGGTGGTAGACAATTCCTTTATGTCTTCGCACCAAAATAACTTTGCAAGATGCTCGATTGTATCTTCTGTATGATACACACTACCAACCTCTAAATATTTTGTGGCGAGCGCCGCAGATACGCTGTTGAGCTTTCCAGCTCGCAAGTCTTGCTGCCAATCATGACCATCATCGCTGAGTTGGCGCGCAATGAGATACTGGGAACAAAAATCAATGATACTTTGCACGAGCGCGCTTTCTGGATTATGACCATCTTCAATCAATACGGCTGCGGGAGCAAGCACGAGGCCACATGATTTTTGCGCGAGTACCTCGTATCGACCATATTTAGGAACTGTATTGAGTACAAAATAATCTCCTCGTTTTTCTATCCTACAATTTTTTTCTTCCCATTCCTGGGATGCGTCCATGGCTTCGGTTACGTACAAAAATAATTCTCGTACCGCAGGGCTTGCTGTTGCATATGTTACCGCGAGCGCCCGATTACTGCGCCCAGCCAGCGTCAGCGCATCAACATTCCCCTGTTCATCAAAAAAATCATCGTATATTTTATAGGCAATTGAACCACGGAGTGCGGCAATTCCATAACGCAAAACATTATCAGGCGTTAACTGATTGCGTGTTGATTGCTCAGAGACTACACATGCATTCCATGCGTAATAGCCAAGCAAACACCCTGCGCGAGTTTGTGGATGCTGTGCGATTGATTCTATAGAACGACACACTGCTTCTGTGCTTGCCTTACTTGTACTTTTTACCTCGTCTTGTATTTTTTGATACAGCCTATCTTCAAAACTGTCACGTTCAGTTTGGCTTTTTTTATTATTCATTTCTACTGCTTTTTCATACCGCAGAATGGCTTCATAAATCACCGCCGCAGAAAATGCGGCGGATCCGGAATAGTATGTTTCTGTTTCAGTAATTCGTTCGACTGCAAAAACATATGGCCTACAAAGTTCATTCGCTTCACTCGAGAGAATATATGAAAAACCACTGCTCACGAGCGTATGACGTGCGCCTAACTGCAGAAGTGCGTTCATGCACAGCGCGGTATCGAGTGGATTACCATTCCATCCGCCATTTTTGTCAGCATCTTCCATAATCTTTTTTATCAAGATTTCCTTTTTACCCCGATACCATGGGGCTATGAAATACCAAAATGAATACGGGGTAGGATAGTAGGGAGAATATGACCGTGTATTTGAACGCAACGTCTGTTCAATGAGCGCATCAACTGCCGGCACCACAACATCGTGCATTGCTAAAAAACCGCCGATATTTGCATTTACCACCGCGTCTACGTCATGCCATACACTTTCTGCAGCACTACTCACACACCAGGTGCGATAGGGGCCGCCCAAAGCCGCTTCACAACCGATAAGATTTTTCACCAGCATAGCCAATGCTTCTCCGTTTATGATGGCACGATCAGCACCACACAGAGCGGTGACTGCTAAGAATGTGTCATCGAGATCATCTGGGTATGGCGATTGTCCCTCTTGTTTATCCTGGTAATTCCACGTCCAATACTGACTTTTTTGCGAACGCAAGTATTCACTTCCTTTTTTTATTATGTCTTCGTGCGCGGAACCGCTTCCTCTCGTGCGCGATTGAGCTAACGAGCGGATTACGAGCGAAGTATACAACGTGGTCAATATTTTAGTATGCGAATTAAAATCGGTATACTCGCTCGCAACAGCCTCAAACATCCCTGACTCTTTTTGGGTTTTTTTCAAAAAATCTATAAGATTCCGGCGGAGCTGACTCCCAGTGAATATCTGTTTCATTGTTTTGAGGAATGCTGATGGTAAATGTAGTTCCCTGGTTTGGGTGGCTCGTGAGCACGATGCTTCCTCTGAAGTGTTTTTCGATGTTGCTTTTAACCAATGCTAAACCAATTCCCATCCCCTTGTCTTTTGTTTTGGTAGTGAAGAATGGATCAAATATTTTTTCTTGCATGTCATCGGGTATGCCTCTGCCGTAGTCACGAATACTAATAGTCACAAATGCAGATGTGGCCCGCACCGCAATCTCGATCTGTTTTTTTATTGTTGCAGGAGCATCTTCGTAGCTATCTATGGCATTGGCAATCAGGTTTGACATGCTGTGACTAAAAGCAAACTCGCTCCCATGGATACACACGCGCTCTGGCATGCTAACTATCAGCAAAACCCCCGCAACTTTTGCTTTGTAGCTCAATAGATACACCGCGTCTTCAATCGCATTCCCAATGGAGAATTCCTCTTTAGCATAATTGTCTTGTGTGAGTTGTTTCCGCAGCGCCCGCACAAATGTATCCATTCGCTTGCCTCCAGAACGTGCTTCTTCTATGTGTTGTTTTGCATCAGCAGTAGCGGTTGAATTTTTAGTATGGGACAACTCCTGTTCGCATAAAATACTGCTAAAAGCATTGATAAAGTCATGAAAGAGTCCAGAAGATAGCCTCCCGAATTCGGCAAATCTGTAGAGTTCCCCCATTTTTTCTATACGAGCAATCTCCAGCGCCTTGGCGCGTTCTTCGACTTTTTTCTCAAGCATATTGCGCTCCTGCGTTAATTCGTACTCCGAGGTACGAGCTCGATGCAATGATTTTTCTATTTCACGATTTGAAAGCCATGACACACATACAACCCCCGCAAGAATAACGATGTATTGAATTGGTTCGCTTGCCTGCATTGGTCCGGTACGCCATTGAAGCTGCGATTGCCTGGGCGCCATTTTTTGTTGATAGCCGATGGACCCTATCGTCGCGGCAACAGTGATTGCAAGAATAATTGCGAATCTCGGCCCGATTACGATACTTGCGAGAACAATAAGGAAGGCAAAATTAAGTGGTACTGACGGCAAATCAATCCCCCAACGCCAGGCCCCAGACACAATGAATGCAAAATATAAAATTACAAATGCATATGCGGCTGGCCTGTAGTAGCCGTAACGAGCAGCACCATATAAACCTATAAACGGTACTATGTAGAATGGAAAATATACCCACGATATGCCGTCGTATTGTGCGCCCAATGAAACGGTGTCTAGAATAATGATTGCGTACAACACCAAAAGCAGGACGATGGTGGCAAGAATTAAGGTGGTGTAAATGAGTTCTCTGCGCCTATTGTCTTCATCGCGTGATCGTGGGCGAATTGCTACCGCATAGAACGCATGGATACCTCGCAAAATTCTACTTTTTAATTCAAAAAATATGTTGTTCTGCCAGGTATCCATAGCGGTATTGATCTATTAACCCCACGGGGTTAATACTTCAGACTGTGACGCCACCCGATCTACTGCGGCCGGTGTGCGGGCTGATGGATTGGTAAGTATGTTTTGGATAATTATGTTCATAAAAATCGAGTACTCATGTCGACCTTTTTATGATGCTGTCTTTTTGTAGGACAGCTCAGGTCTATAGTGGAATATATTTGATTAAATAATGATAAATTTTTTATAAAATCACCCCAGAAGAGCCATTTTATACCCTCGACCAGGTACGGTATGAATGAGTTTCTTTTTTTTATTTGTATCTATTTTTTTGCGCAAACTCACCATATGCGCTTCGATAGTGTTTGAAAACGGATCAAGCGCCATGTCCCATACATGCTCAACAAGCATCCCCCGAGAGAGCACGCTGTCAATATTGCGCATAAAATATTCGAGCAATGTGAATTCTTTCCGCGTTAAATATACCTGGTGGCCATCGCGCGAAACTGTCTGGGTGCGAGTGTCCAACACTAAGGTGTCGAGACTCAGCACGTCTTGCACAATCTGTTTTGGTCTTCGCAACAGCACCTTCACGCGCGCGAGAACTTCATCAAATGAAAATGGTTTTGCTACATAGTCATCGGCTCCTGCTTGCAGCATTGAAACCTTTGAATTCACATCGGCACGTACAGACAACATTAAAATAGGCATGGTTTTTCCGCTTGCGCGAATATCCGCGCAAATTTCACCACCGGTTTTACCGGGCAAGATGTTATCAAGCACCACAATATCATAGTCGTTGGTGCGAGCAAGATAAGAAGCGTTTTTTCCCTCTTCTGCTGTGTCGACTGCAAAATGTTCTTTTTCTAAAGATACTTTCAGAAAATTTCGTATCGCCTGATCATCTTCTACGACGAGTACTCTCATGATGGCTTTATTGTACATCACGAATACCGATACACAACTTTTTTTTGGTAAATATTGTCAGTTTATTTTGACACCGATGATACTTTTTTATTTCAAAAACTGCTCCCACTCTGGCGGTGTGTTACATTCAACAATTACTTGCTCCCCGCTTGTGGGAGCGATAAATACGAGTTTGTGAGCCTGGAGGGCGATGGTAAGTGGTTCAAGATGGTTGGTTTTTATTGCACCATATTTTAGGTCACCTACTATGGGGCAGCCGATTTCGGCGAGTTGAGCCCGAATTTGGTGAAACTTTCCGGTTTTTAACTGGATTTCAAGAAGACTATATTTTTTGTTGGTGCGCAGGACTTTATACGATAGCTCCGCGTAATCGCCTTCTTCACTTTGTACAATGTGGGCCTTGCGCATAGTGCCCTGTTCTTTTTTTTGTATAGTGTGACGCAATGTACCTGCTGATTTTTGAGGGGCGCCTTGCACCAGCGCATAGTACATCTTTGTAATACTGTGTTGCCGAAACTGCTCGGAAAGCCGCGCAGCGCCTTTGCTGGTTTTGGCGAACACCACGGCGCCTTGCACGGGCCGGTCGAGTCGGTGTACGAGCCCTAAAAAGACATTGCCGGGCTTGTTATATATTTGCTTCAAATATGTTTTGACCGCGTCAAATAATGACTCGTCCTTGGAGTCATCGGGGGCAACGGGCATGCCAGCTGGCTTTTCGATGACAATGCAGTGATTGTCTTCGAAAAGGATGTTTAATTTTTGAATAGTTCTTGTATTCACTCTATTTTAATACGTTGCGTTTCACGATCTACGCTCCAAGATTTACGATTTAAATACTGCGCCAGCGGGCAAAGATGCCGCAGGGCAACAGTCGTTTGCTTTCTTTTTCTTGAATGGTCATTTCGCCGTATTCAAGTTCTGCTTCTCCAAAACTTTTCATCATGGCTTCGAGGTTGTTTTTATAGGCAATTGCTGAATACCCTGCGGCATAGCCATTGAGCATGACAAACAAGGGCTTGGTGGAAAGTACCTGTTTGCACAACTCCAACAGCTCCACAAAATCTCGCTCTATTTTCCATACCTCTCCCTCGGCTCCTCGGCCGAAGGCGGGCGGATCCATAACAATTGCGTCATAGGTATGGCCTCTTTTTATTTCGCGTTTTAAGAATGTGCGCACATCATCGACAATCCAGCGAATGGGGGCTTCGCCGAGTTTTGAGATTTCCGCATTTTGGCGCGCCCAGGTGACGCTGGTTTTTGAACCGTCTACATGACACACAGTAGCCCCGGCTTGTGCGGCGGCAACGGTGGCGGCGCCTGTGTACCCAAACAAGTTAATAACGGAAACTGGCCTGCCGGCCCTTTTAACGCAGTCTTGAATATAGTGCCAGTTGTCGGCGTGTTCGGGGAATATACCAACGTGCTTGAATGTGGTTGGCTTTATGCGCAGCTCCATGCCCTCAATTTTTATACTCCAGCTATCGGGGATTTTTTTGGTGTGTACCCACCGCCCGGCTTCGCCTACTTGTTCATAGGAAGCATCGGCTGCACTCCACACTGTACGCGGCTGGCTGGTTGGCCACAGTGCTTGGGGGTCAGGGCGAGATACTATTATATTTCCAAACCGTTCAAGTTTACGATTGTTGCCGCTGTCGATGAGTTCATACTCAGCCGATGGGGTTGTGGTGGTTGTGATGTTTTTAATTTGAATCATGGTTTTTTAGTTATGGCTGCAGGGCGGTGTCGGCGCGGCCTTCTACCTGAATTTCGACACTGGTGATGGTTGGGAATTGCAGTAACGTTTTTTCTATCTGCGCGCGAAGTGCTTGCTTGGCGCAACTGCCGCCACCCTCATCAAATTCCTTGGAGAAGTTTACAACAGCTTTTTTGTCTGCAATTTTAATACTATACACCCAACTGTTTTTTGGCACCTGCGACACAAACCCTTGTTTCACTTCTTCATCGCGCACTCCACGCACGAGTTCACGTACGGTAGCCGAGGCAATTGACGGTGTTTTTATGATACTTCGATTTAGTGGGTACACCACTCTGCAATCGTTTTGGCCTTGTTTTGATAGAAATATTTTTACCTCACTGATTTCTGGTTGGATGTTGTTTTTTGCTGCAGAGATTTTGAGATTGTTCAGTAAGTTCTGAGCGAGCTCCTTTGATGCTGTTGGCATACCAATAATTACATAGCCAGTGTCGTATGCGGCAACAACCCAGTAGTCTGCAGTGCTTGCGAATACTTTTACTTCACCGGTTGCAACCGGAACGGATGGTTTTTCGGATTGAGCAGTACAATTTGGGCAGAGTTGGAGTTGCGTGAATACATCGGCAGCGTTTTCAAACCCAGCAGCCCCGTTATAAAAGAAACGCAACACTCCCCGGCCACCGGTTGCGCCGTCGCGCAACCATACTTCATTCTGTTCGGGGATTGCCCAAACTTGGAGCTTCTGAGGATTGTACGGGATGGTGTAGGTATACTTCGTAAAATCACCTTCGTAGCCTACGGCAAACGAATGCGAGAGCGTGGCAGTGCTTGTAGATACTACTTCTTGTTCATTGGCTGGCGCGAGCGCTGACTTGCGAATTCCTACAGTCACAAACGTTACCGCCACTGCAGCTGTGAGGATAATAATCACTATGGTAATGAGGATTTTTTTTGACATAGTTATTCTTCTATATAGAGTTGGTCGATGTAGCACCACTTCCAGTGTTGATTCCCCTCTTTATACGCTTGTGCTATAGGGTGTCCGGTATCGTGAAAATGCTTGGTGGCGTGTTTGTTTTTGGAAGAGTTGCAACAGCCAACATTGCCGCAGGTGAGGCATAGGCGCAGCGCAACCCAGGTGTCACCTATTTTTACGCACTCTCCACAGACGTTGGGGGTTTGTGGAGTTACTTCTTTGATGGTATTGATATGAGAACACTTTGACTCCATACGCAGGAGTATGCCAGAAAATAGGCCAAAAATACAGACTTAAAACAAGAATTAAGAAGTAAGAATAAAGAATTAAGGTTTTATACAAAATGCATTTTTGTATTACCCATAATTCATACTTCTTTATTCATTATTCTTGTCTTATTCCTTTTATTCCTGTAGAGTGAGAGCCATGAAAACTGAAAAAGAAATCATCGCTGAATACATCGTTTCAGCCAAAGAGACGTTAATGAAATTGGCTTTGAATGAGGCATTTTTGCAGGAGCGCTATGCCCAAGACAACAACCGTCGCGTGCTTGAAGAAATGACTCGGTTGGCGTCAGATAAAAAGGACACGCAGGCGTGGTTGGAGTTTTTGGAGCGGAAAGAGAAGGAGGGCAAATAACTAGGGGCTAGCCAATCGCCAATAGGGTTTAGCGTGCGCATCAAAAACAGACATCCAATCGGATGTCTGTTTTTGAGTGAAGACTGATATGCACTTGCGGTTTTTTTGCCACGGGTGTATACAGGATATCTGGCGTTCTTTTACAAGTACTTTCGACATATAATTGAACCTTTCACTCAATGAAATGGAGGCGGTATGGGATTTTATAGTGGTGCACGTATGACGATTGCACATTTGCGCGATCCGGAAGATCGGCTGCGAGACCTACTCAGCACCCTCACGATACTGCATAAGAAACTGCGCATGTACAATACATGCATTACCATTGACCAAACTCGGACACTCGATACCATCGAGCCAGTGTTTTCACTGATTGTGCAGTGGCGTACTGACTATGGCGATCTTTTACGCGATATTTTCGAGGAACTCAAAAAACAACATCGCGAAACCTTCAAACTTGCTTCCCTGCTCAATCATCTTGGATGTTTTATGGGGTGGAGACAGCAAGAATTGAATTGTTCCGTTACATACAAAGGCGGCATGTACACTCCAAAAGGAATAAATCTTTCGGCCATCCATTTTTTCTTTTCAAAAGATGATGATGGCTTTTCATTTGCCCAGTTGCGTCTTCTTCCCCACGCCCATGAAACGCGGCTGGCGGCAAATCAAATTGCGCATGAATTCTTGCGGGAACATCTTACTGCCATCTGCTGCGCCATAGGGGGTATTGAATCTCATTTTCAATACACTCCCCAGGGCAGCGAACACGACGAAGACGAATGATGTGTTGAAAGGCTAAAATTGCCAATTTTGAAACCAAACAGCCCTTTTTGCCTTCTGGCAGTAGGGCTGTTTTTATTTGACTTTTTTATAATAATGTGCTATAATCATATTCTGAACATTGAAACCGGGGTTACTTTTCTTTTGAAGAAATGAGGCCTGAAATATGAAATATTTGATCATTTCCGTTGCGCTGATTTTTGTGTTTTGGTTCGGATTTTTTGCCGCGCCAAAAACACCGAAATCAACGCCGAAGTTTAAATACCATGCTGCGATCACTGAAGCTCGCAGTAATGGGAAAACCATCGAGGACGACTTCTCGGCAGACCTGAGTATTGCACTGGTACTACTTGGTGTTGCCTATGTCGTCGTAATTAAAAACAGGAGGGATTGAAATGTTTGGAACTTCATTGCAAATTGAAAAATGGTGGAACGCGACGTTCCATAATCCGAACCAAAAGCTTGTCGCGCTGATGCCAGAGCTTCTGAAAATGAAGAGTGGTATTCAAGATGCGATGGCCGTCAGCGATCCCCTTGAAGGGATTGTGGATTTCTTCAACGCAGTTAATCCGGTGTTTGACCGGAGCAACGAAATCGAAGATGTTTTCAATGCATTTGGGGCGGCCAATTACAACGACCGCTATAAAAATATAATCGATAAGCTCTCTCTGCTTATAACCCATCTTCGCCGAGCAGGCAGGGACAGGTATGGCATTAATCGAGCGAAGGTCGGCGAGCCCAGTACCGCGCATAATGTTTTTCTTGGAGATATTTGGGGGTTGTTTACCAAAAATGTTTATTTTTGGAAAACCAATACCCCCGATGACCCGACAAAGTGCGGAAATGGTTTGACGGCCAGTGAGAATATTCGGCTGCAGGCAAAGAATTTTATGCAAGGCCACCTCCCGATGATCGAAATCATTGAGGAGTTGCAGAAACAATCGCAGCAAGGATAGTTTTCTGCGACCAAATCCTACAAGGGGAAGCCAGCAATGGTTTCCCCTGATTTTTTTATTTTAGTAGCCCAGATTCTTGCAGTACCGCTTCTACTTGAGAAGCCGTTTTTGTTTGCATGAGCTTTACGCGCAACTCACTGGCACCGGGGAAACCATTTACGTACGCCTTGTAGTGTTTTTTCATGACATCAAAGTTTTTGGTATTGCCAAATAGCTCTTCGAAGAGTTTTGTGTGCTCGAGCATGACGCGTAATTTTTCTTGGAGGGTCGGCGTATACCCGTTGCCTTTCAGCGTTTGGTTAAATAACCATGGGTTGCCAAAAATGCCTCGGCCAATCATGACACCATCAACTCCTGTTTCTTCTACTTTTTGGTAGGCTTGATTTAAGGTTTCTACATCGCCATTTCCTAATATCAGCGTGTGGTTGGATGAGCCGTCAAACTCATTTCGAATTTCAACTGCTCGCACCACCACATCCCACCGCGCCGGGACATCAGACATCTCTTTACGAGTTCTGGCATGAATGGTTATGGCAGCAGGTTTTGTTTCTAACAATGTTGGCAGCCAGGTTTCAATCTCATTGGTGTTGTACCCGATACGAGTTTTGATGGACACCGGCACCTCCCCCGCCCCTTCTTTGGCGGCTGCGATCAGTTCTTGTGCCAGGCTTGGATTTTTTATAAGTGCAGCACCGGCGCCCTGCTTTTCAACATTTTTATCGGGGCAGCCCATGTTGATGTCTACGCCGTCAAAGCCAAGCTCTTTTGCCAACTTCGCACACTCGCGCATGTTGTCGGGCTTGCTGGTAAAAAATTGGGCGATAATGGGGCGCTCTTCCGGCGTGTACCACAAATGCGGTAATAACTTTTGTTTACCTGGTGAACACAAGCCGTCGCAGGACACGAACTCCGTCCAGAACACATCGGGCTTGCCATACTTTGCAATAACGCGGCGAAAGGCGGCATCAGTGACATCGGCCATTGGGGCCAATACCATAATCGGCTTTTTAATTGTTTTCCAGAATCCCGTTTGCATATGGAAAGAAGATTAAACGATTAACGAATTGCGAATTAACGGATTATAAGCATAAATGCATTATATTGGCTACTTTAAACTGTCACATAGTTTCTATCTGATTTTAATTCGTCAACTTTTTAATCCGTAATTTATTAATATTGGATTCTCAGTTCACGCAGAGCGTTTTGTATGAAATATATTCTTTGCCTTCTGCGGCTGCCCTTATGGTTATGGTGTAGGTGCCAGTGCTTTGGTATGCATGGGTCACTGTTTCTACTTTTTGGGCAGTGAGGGTAACGCCCGTGGCTTTGGTTTGGTCACCCCATTCTATGGTTGCGGTATATACTGCTTGGTGTGCGCCGGCGAGCTTTAGGCCAAACTCTACTTGCTTACCGGGCGCGCTCACACTACACACCTGAATCATCTCTTGGGCTTCTTGCGGAGCTACATCTACTGTTATGTTTGTGGGCTTAGAAGCACTCCCAAGCTGCGTGGTTTCTTTATCTTCCAGCCCCAATGATTTTGCAACTGACGAGAGCGCTTTTTCGGCTGCAGCAACCGCCTGATCATAAATACCTACTTGGGCACCTTTCACCACGCCCTTGCCGGTTTGGGTAAGTTCTTCCCTTGCCTGTGTGGCATACTCTTTTGCCTTGTCGGCGCCAGCTACCACTGCTTGTTGGGTTTTGTCTGAAATTTCTTGAGCTTGTTTTTGTAGCTCTGCTTTTTTTGTTGGGAAGATACCAAAACCAGGGGCAATGTTTACTGTGTTTGGGTGAGTGTATACCCAATATCCCCCAACCAATACTGCTACTAATAGGAATGCTTTTATCATAAATACCTTCATAGTATACACCCACCAGCTTCTCTGTGTTTCAGTTGCCAATCTATTCCTTTTTTACTACTATTATTTCCATATTCCGCGGTAGCTCAATGGTAGAGCAGGGCGCTGTTAACGCCAAGGTTCCAGGTTCGAGTCCTGGCCGCGGAGCAGATAGCATTTCATGGGATCTCTTGGTAGTAATGAGTGCTGAAATTACTACCAAGAGAGGGGCGTAACTCCGATTATTTGGACCTATTCCTTTTAATTCGCAAACTGTTTGCAATGACACTCACGCTTGAAGCTGCCATAGCTGTTGCTGCAATCATTGGATTCAACAGCCCAAGGGCAGCAAGTGGGATAGCTGCAATATTATAGAAGAATGCCCAAAACAAGTTTTGCTTGATAATCCGAAACGTGGTTCGCGAGAGGCTGATTGCCTCCACTACTTTCAATGGACTCCCCTTCACAAGCACAATATCACCAGATTCTATTGCAACATCAGTTCCGGTACCCATTGCAATACCAAGATCCGATTGGACAAGCGCTGGTGCGTCATTTATGCCATCACCAACAAATGCAACTTTCAAACCTTTTGCTTGAAACTCTTTTACAGCCATTGCCTTATCTTGTGGCAAAACATGAGCAACAACTTCATCGACGCTAAGCAATCTTCCTATTGCACGCGCGGTTGCTTCGTTGTCGCCTGTTATCATAACTGGTTTCATTCCTGATTTCTTGAGCAGCTCGATTGCTTCTTTTGCATCGTCTTTAACGGTATCGGCAATACCAAAAATACCAACTATTGTCTTTTCTTTTATAACCACCAATATGGTTTTCGCTTCTGTTTCCAGTCGATTAATATCTGACTGCATACTACCCAAATCAACATTGCGTTCTTGTGCAAAACGAACACTCCCAACCATCACAGATACTCCTTGAATGCTACCTTCGGCTCCCTTACCTGCAACGCTTACAAAATCGCTTACCATGGCTGGCTGGATGTTTTTTTCCTTTCCTTTTTCCATAACGGCGCGCGCTAATGGATGTTCAGAAAAACTCTCGATACCCGAAGCAATCGATAGTAAATCATTCTCCATTCCATTTGTAACCGGAACTACATCGGTGACTCTCGGTTTGCCTTGGGTGAGGGTTCCTGTCTTGTCGAATACCACAACATCGATGTGTTTGCCCTTCTCCAGCGATGATCCATTTTTAATGAGTACGCCTCGCCGCGCTCCTTCGCCCGTGCCCACCATAACCGCCGTTGGAGTGGCAAGACCCAGTGCGCATGGGCAGGCCACCACAAGTACTGCTACGGCAGCAGTAATACTCTGAGCAATGTCTTGGGTTAGCAGGAACCATACCACGCAGGTAATACCTGCTATTACAAGCACAATGGGAACGAATATGGATGATATCTTGTCTGCCAATTTTTCAATCGGTGCTTTTTGTGTTTGCGCATCCTCAACCATTTTTACAATCTGTGCGAGCATGGTATCAGCACCTACTTTTTCTGCCTTCATCTCAAAGCTTCCGCTCACATTGAGCGTGCCTCCAAACACCGCATCCCCTGCACGTTTTTCCACGGGCATGCTTTCTCCGGTCAGCATAGACTCATCCACACTCGAAGTACCTGTTTGCACCACACCGTCTACAGGAATTTTTTCACCTGGACGAATGCGAAGAATGTCCCCGATCGCAACATCGGCAATGGGAATCTCCTTTTCTTGGTCATTTTTCATTACCTTTGCTGATTTTGCTCCAAGCTGCATAAGCTTTTCAACCGCGGCTCCGGCAGCACCCCGACTTTTTGCTTCAAAATATCGGCCGAGCAAAATCAACCCAGCAATAACTGCTCCAGTTTCGAAATATAAATCTACACTGCTTGTAATCAAACCATACACACTAAACGCAAATGCAGCGATTGTGCCCAGAGAAACCAGGGTATCCATGTCGGCCTGAAATCGTTGTAATTTTTTGAGCATTCCAATATGGAATTCCTTGCCAAACCCAAAGATAACAACTGCGCTCAGAGCCATCTGTGCGATACCCGATAGATCACAACCAAAAACTGGAATACCGAATTGGATGTTGGTCATAGCAAGAATAGCAGTGAGAGCAGCGCCTGTTACTGCCCATACCGCATTGCGCTTTATTGTGGCAACCTCTTGCTTTTCGTGGTTATGCCGCATAGGCATATCAGCCATATCTTCAATATGATACCCACCTTCTTCGACTGCCTTATGGATTTGCACCTCACTTACTTTCGTTTCATCAAACTCGACACTTGCTTTCCGTAACGCAAAATTAACTGATGCACCTTTTACTCCAGGCACAGCCTTGATTGCTTGCTCGTTCAACACGACGCACGAGGCACAGTGCATACCTCCAATGCCAAATGTTATTTTTTTCATGGTTGTATGATGTTATTTTTATTCTACTACGGTGAATGTTCCTGAATACATGCCCATGCTACACGTGAATCGTAATTTGCCGACTTGTGTTGGCGTAAACATAATCACGTTCTGACCTGGCTGTAATAGCTGCGCGATGTTGTATGCGGGCAGTTGAATGCTCGCCGCGCATGTATAGGCGTTTGTTGAATTGATAATCCACTTTACCGGGATTCCTTTTTTGACGGTAATATTGTTTGGCTGATATCCACTTGCTCCCTGCGTCATGTGTACAATCTGCTCACCATTTTGAATTTCTGGGAGTGCAGCAGGTGATGAATTTGTAGTGATAAAAGAATACGAAGAAATCCCCCACCCACTCAGATTCAATCCATTTGCGATATTGAAAACCCCGAGAACTAACACCACGACACCGATAAAGCGAAAGAAGATCCTTGCTGTCCTCCCCCGAAGAAATGACGTGAGCGCTCCGACCCCTAACAACCCCGGCATTGTGCCAAGCGCAAATATACCCATGATGCTCGCCCCCATCACGAAGCTTCCTGTTGTTATCACATACAACTGCATTGCTTGCGTGAAGGCGCATGGTAGAAAAAATGTCAGTGCTCCACCAATACATGCTTCTTTGTGCGAATACTCACTGTTTTGATTTTTTATACCCAACACATGACTTAACTTTTTGGGAAACGTGAAACTGAGATTCGCAAGCTTCGGTGATATACCCGTAAGCTTGAGCCCTATAATAAGCATGACAACTCCAGCTCCGACCACGAGAAATCCGGCAAAGCCTGTTGAGGGTTTTATGACGGATCCAAGCATTGCTATAACTCCTCCAAGGAGTGCGTACGATACAAGTCTGCCTGCGCCAAAAAAAAGATTTGGCTTAAATCGTTCCCATCGACTTGCATACTGATGTTTTTCTGCATATGAAGCGGAAAAGCCAGCAACAAGACCACCAACAACCGCCATGCAAGTCGATATTCCGGCAGTCAGGCCAATGATAAACACAATCGGATATGTCGGTGCAGCAGAAAACTTTATACCAACCATGTCGAAGATACCAGTTGTTATTGCACACATCCATAAAAATAACACTACCGACACACCGAGCATGATCTCAAACCATTCCCCTGCGTCTCGAGAAACCCAATGAAGCTTTCCGGATGTGCCGAGAGAATATCCAGCTTCGTTTACAGCGCGCGCAATAGCATCATCACTTATAGTGTTGCTGTATTCGATTTCTGCACTACCATTCTTTTGACTCACTTCTACCCATTTTATTCCTTGCACTTGGGATATACTCCTTTCGAGTAAGATCTCGCAAGAAGCGCAGTGCATACCTTTTATGTTATATTTCTTTTTCATAGTTTTTAGTTTTTTGACACAGTAAAATACCACATACCCCAACTACCTGTGCTGGGGTGCGGCTATGGCCTACAAACCAAAAACGCGAGAATGCAAAATGCCCTGAGCAATTAGCCTTGCTACAAAATTTAAAAAGGATATGGGTACCCTTTCGGGGCCACACCGATATCTCTCAAGAACAGCGATATCACGATGATTGGACGCGAGAAGCATGCCCACAACTATTAGCACCACTGTAAAAACCAAGCGAAGCGAAGTCTGTCCCCCAAAAGACGCCTCCACAACAGTAGGAATTGAAACCGACATAAATGGACACAGAGAAGCGATACTTCTTTGATCCTGGCAATCAGTCATCAAAACAGGGTGTACAAAAGCAAAACAAACCATATACCCCACACTCAGAGCGAAAACAATCAGAACTGCTACGCCAAGTATTTTTTGAGCACCGTGCATTATAAATGCATTATATGCCGAATAGAGGCCAAGTAAAGTGCGGGGTGTGCAATTGCGAACTACGCTCTTGTGCTTTTCTGGTCAACGCTTGTATGGAACAGGAGCTTATGTTTTATAATGAGTCTTATGACTACCTTATTTAAAAATCCGTATCTCAACAGCATATATGCCGAGGTATACATTGTTCTGGTGGTGTGGCTTATGCATACCTTAGGAAAGCCGAATACTCCCGACACGTTTTTTGACCCAATCGCTGCTTTGTCAGTGTTTGTGCTTTCTGCAGCAGTTATGGGGTACTTGTTCCTGGGTGAGCCGCTTCAGTTGTATTTTGATGGGCAGAAAAAGCAGTCAGTCGCTTTCTTTTTCCGAACGGTTTTAAGCTTTGCGGCAATAACTGTAGTTCTTCTTGTTATTGTATCTCGCATGGCAAGATAGCTTTGGTATATAGGAATTTGGCAAAAAAGTGATATAGTTTTTATATACATATATTCATGAAAAAAGGATCCTACGTGGATGGGTTTGTGATTTCTATCCCAAAAAATAAAACTGCCGAGTATAAGAACATTGCAAAAGAAGCACTTGGCGTTTGGACGAAGTTTGGCGCACTTGATTATAAAGAATGCATTATTGAGGACCCTGCTCCTCAATTTGTCGCTTTCACATTCGCTAAAATGGCCAAAACAAAACCGGATGAAGCGGTGTGGTTTTCGTTTATTACCTTTAAGTCGCGCGCGCATCGAGATGCGGTGAATAAAAAAGTTATGGCATTTTTTGAGAAGAAATATGGCAAAAATAATATGGCCATGCCATTTGATATGAAGCGTTTTTCGTATGCAGGTTTTCAGGTAGAGGTGGGAATGTAAATAGTTAAGATCATTTACTCCGATTTAAAGTCGACCGAAAGGTTGGCTTTTTTGTTTACCATTTTTAACTTGACTTTTATAATATAATATGTTATTATATAATCTGTGAGTATTGAATTAACAACTTCGGATAAAGAAAGAGGATTTGCTTATGTCTAATGTTCAAATTGAGGTCTGCGAGCGATCAATGGACTATTCACGAAGAATGGTGTGCGAAGCAGAAACAAATAGCTGCCACATGGAAGAGTTTCCTCGCTACCACGCTCAAATTGCTGGTAGGCCAGGGGTATGGGCAGCTGGAAATTCAATCGATGATGCTATTGGCAACCTTATTCGTTGTCATCCTGAACAATTCGGGATAGAAATCAACTTCCTCAACGGAAAACTTCCACGCTAACAATTGCAGTGAAAATAGGAGAGACAAGTTATGGTATTGGAACTTTTTGAAAGTGATCTGAGACCAGAATCACAAAACAAGAATACTATCGACATTCGATTTGTCGATTTGAATGAGCAGGCTCAAGGTGTTGTCAAACTTGTTGGGAAGGCAACATTTTATCGAAACAAAGGAACTCCCCGAGAAAATTACCGGGTTATTTACCCAAATAGGTAGGCCACTGAGATTAAACTTAAATCGTCGATGCAGATACATTTCTGCTCGACGATTTTTTTTACAATTTCTTTTTCGATTGTCTACCCAGCACCCATTTTTGGGTACGGCTTATTGGCTTATCAGTTCGGTGCACACAGCCCACCCAGCA
>CAZXZC010000010.1:0-25307 GCA_964645125.1 uncultured Candidatus Saccharibacteria bacterium
TTAATGTCAATTTATTAATATGTGAGCTTATTTTGGGGTACTTGACAAGATATTTTAAGTGTGCTATAATGGTAGCAGGAGGTTGATAGTTTAAGGATTTTATGCGCGCCGAAGCCACAGCTTGGCATATCCGGCAATGCATGGTCCTTAAAGACAGCTCAGTTGAATTCCCCTCCGGCGTCACTACTTTTTTTGATGCTTTATGGGGTTCAGGCTTAGGCCTGATAGACAGAGAGAGGAAGTATCAACCTTCTGCACTTACAGGGCAGCTCTTACGAGAGCTGCCCTTATTCTTTTTTGTTATTGCATGAATTGTGGTTTTTATGTATAAATAAAAGATATTTTGCCCCTGTAGCTCAGTTGGTAGAGCAGCTCCCTTTTAAGGAGACGGTCCGAGGTTCGATCCCTCGCGGGGGCACACAAATAGTATTTAGTAGTGAGTATAGAGTATATAGTTGGAAACAATTTATAGAATATAGTCAATATTCTATGCCCAAATATGTGACTTTTGATTTACCTGATTTTTTTGGAATCTTGATAGGCTTTTATTATATTTGACTTTTTATAATATATATGTATAATATATTTGGCTGTATATATTTTGATAGTTTGGAGGATGAATGATTTATGCAAGAGGAAATTGCCCTGGTAGAGCGCTTTGAGAGAATTTTACCTACGGTTCCTAAGAATGAGGTTTTGGAACGGACCTTTGGAGAGCGTACAGGTATCTTTTTTGTATGCCAGGTGGAGCATCTTACCCTGTGGCTCGCTCTTTTTATTGGAAAGAGAAAGGGTATTCATGAAGAAGTCTATGCGTTTGACTTCTCGCGCAAAATTGTTGTTGATAGGCTCCATTTTACCGCTGTTACTCATATCGGCGACGGTCATTTTTTTGATCTTCCTGAAATGCGTTCTTTGGTAAAAAAAGGAGCTGATCCTTACACTCTTTGCCGCGAAGCTATGCAAAGAAAACTTCAGAATGTTTTGGCTAATCCTGGAAGGGTTGTAACTTTGGTTTCAAATCCATCCTACTTCATACTTCCCATCCCTTCTTTCTTTGTTGATGGTGGGTTGCCCAGCTTACCCACAAAACGATAACGAGATGTATATCCAAAAGGCGACTGGTTTTCTACAAACCCCAGTCGCCTTTTTCATTATTGATTTTTTCATGAAAAATTTGCATAGTATAGCGTATTACTATGCAAAAAAACGCAAAACTCTACTTGTTCTTTATTGTGCTTTTGGGGGTCGTGGCGGGGGCATTTGTGTATCCAAAGGGTTGGGGCGCCCAGTATCGGCCATGGCGCTTGGGGCTTGATTTGGTAGGTGGAACACACTTGGTGTACGAGGTGGACACTTCGAAAGTTTCCGAAGGGGACCGTGATTCGGTGCTTTCGGGGCTTCGCGACGTGATTGAGCGGCGCGTAAACTTGTTTGGTGTGGCAGAGCCACAGGTGTACATTGCCAAGAGCGGCGAGAAAGCAAATTTGGTAATTGAGTTGGCCGGCGTGAAGGACGTGAAACAGGCGATTGCGTTAATCGGTGAAACGCCGCAGCTTGATTTTCGCGAAACGGAGCAGAATGGAACGAGTACAAACTTTATTCAAACCAATCTTGATGGGCGTTATGTTACGAATGCTGCGTTGACCTTTGATCAAACAACTGGCGCGCCACAGGTGGCGATTGCGTTTAATTCAGACGGTGCGAATATTTTTGAGCGTATTACGGAAAAAAATATTGGTAAACCGGTGGGAATTTTTTTGGATGGGCAGTTGATTCAGTTGCCGACGGTGCAGCAAAAAATTGTGGGCGGACAGGCTGTTATTAGCGGCAAGTTTACGCTCAATGAGGCAAAGCAGTTGGTGGAGCGATTTAACGCGGGTGCATTGCCAGCGGGAATTACACTTGTAAACCAACAAACGGTGAGCCCGGCACTCGGTGCTTCTTCATTGCAAAAGACATTATTAGCTGGTGCTATTGGCACGCTCTTGGTTATTGCGTTTATGATTGTCTACTACGGAGTGTTTGGGTTATACGCATCATTGGCTCTCTTGTTGTACATTGTGTTTACCGCGGCGCTCTTTAAGGGTATTCCGGTCACAATGACGTTGGCGGGTATTGCTGGTTTTGTTTTGACGATTGGTATGGCGGTAGACGCCAACGTATTGGTGTTTGAGCGCATTCGCGAAGAGTTGAAGCGGGGGTTAAATAAACAGGCCGCTATTATAGAAGGGTTTCGTCGTGCATGGCCTTCGATCCGCGACTCCAATACCAGCACTATGATTACGGCATTTATTTTGTACTTCTTTACTTCAAGTTTTGTACGTGGTTTTGCTCTTACTCTGTTTATTGGCGTGGTGGTGAGTTTGTTTAGTGCTATTACAACAACACGACTCTTTTTAACGGTCTTTTCTCGAAAGTCCAACGCCTAATATTACACATATGATTAACATCGCAGGATATAAAAATTGGTATTTGGGAGTGAGTCTGGTTTTGGTTGGGGCGGCCGTTGTGGTAAGTGTGTTGTTTGGGTTTCACGAGGGGATTGATTTTACTGGTGGAACGTTGTGGCAGTTTGTAGCACGCTCTGCAACTGGTGGCGCTGCCTTGTCGGTCGATCAGGTGGGGGAGGTGTTTCGCACTCAGTTGGGCATTTCTGATCCAAAGGTTTCATCTACGGGAAGTCCTGACGAATTTTTAGTTCGTTTTGGGCCGAGCACGGAACCTGAACATCAGCAGTATGCGCAAAAGGCAAAGGCAAGTTTTTCTGGTTTTTCTGAGCAGAGTTTTTCTTCTATTGGCCCTTCTGTTTCTGCTGAGTTAAAACGGAATGCGTTGTGGGCGATGGCGTTGGTGCTTGTTGCTATTTCTCTCTATATTGCGTTCGCGTTTCGTGGAGTTTCTTATCCGGTATCTTCTTGGACGTACGGCATTATTACGCTGGTTACTTTGTTTCACGATGTGGCAATTCCTGCTGGCGTGCTAGCGATTCTTGGTAAGTACGCGCATGTCGAAATTGACACGAATTTTATAGTGGCGCTTTTGGTGGTTATGGGATTTTCGGTGCATGACACGATTGTGGTGTTTGACCGTATTCGCGAGAATTTGCGCATTGCTCCGGCCAAGAAGGATTTCCCTGGTATTGTGAACGCGAGTGTTAATCAGACGTTGGCGCGATCATTTAATACGTCTTTAACTCTTATTTTGGTGCTTATTGCGCTTTTGATTTTGGGGCCAGCCAACCTTCATTTCTTTGTGTTGACACTTCTTATTGGTGTTACTACCGGTATTTATTCTTCGGTTTTTGTAGCGAGCCCACTTTTGTTGGTAGTGCAACGACAGGGTAAATAATAGGGCTGATTTACTGCGCTATTGTCAATGTTTTCTGACAGTATTTTGGGGGCTGTGGACGGGGTTTCTTGACTTACTGGCGCAAAGCCTTTATAATGTTGTAAACATATATTCGTCTATTATTCACCTTATACCCATGGCCACTTCTTCGTCGCAGGATTCTTTTAATGGCTTATTTTCTGGGCTTTCGGCTCGTCAGCAGGAGGTCATTAAGAGTCGTTTTGGTTTAAATACGAAGGGTCAACTTGAAACGTTGGCTGCTATTGGTGATCGTTACGGCATTACCCGTGAGCGTGTTCGCCAGATTGAAGCTTCAGCGTTGCGTTTGTTACAGGAGTCGGTGCGCTCCAACCCATACTTCCAAAAGGTATTGGCCGTTGGTTCTAAGTTTTTAAAGAGCAACAGTGGTATTGTGGAGCGCACAGAAATGCTTTCGCATTTACAAGCCAATGGCTATCCATTGTCTTCTCAGCACCTCGGGCTTTTGTTGGCTTCAACAAATTCTTTTTTTGCGCATGAGGGTGATGAAAACTTTATTCCTTTGTATTACTTGGAACAGGCTCATTTTGATACCTTGAAAAAATTTGTTGCATCATGGGCAAAGCATTTGGATGATCGTAAGGGGGAGGTTCTTGGAGGTGGATATAAAGCAACCTTGGCGAATTTTTTGAAAGCTCAGGCAGTTGCTACTGGCGTTGCTGCTCGATATTTGGGGTTGTCCCGTATTATTGGTACAAATCCATACGGAGACACGGGACTTACCGCATGGCCAGAAATTAACCCTACAACTATTCGTGATCGTATTTATTTAATTTTGAAAAAAGAAGGTAAGCCAATGCATTTTCAGTCGATTGCGGAAGGGATCAATAAGGCCGGTTTTTCAAAGCGCAAAGCTTTAGCGCCTACAGTACATAACGAGCTTATTAAAGATGCTCGATTCGTGTTGGTTGGTCGTGGTATGTATGGCTTGACTGAGCATGGGTTTGAAGCGGGTACTGCTCGAGAAGTGATTGAACGAATTTTGAAAGAAAACGGACCGTTGGCGGCACGTGATGTGGTATTGGCGGTACAGAAAGAACGTTTTATTAAACAAAATACTATTTTGGTGAATTTGCAGAACAAAAAGTTTTTCAAAAAGTTAGAGAACGGTTCGTATCATATTCTTGAGTCATAAGAGTCAGTAGTGGTTGTGGGCGATAGTTTAGCGTTTGTTTTGACAAATTGAGTATACTTATAGATATGCAGAGATTGTATCGGATGTTTCTATGAATACCATTCTTATCCAAGCAGTTGTTTTAATTTTTTTTGTAGGATTGTTTGCACTACTGAAACCATTAGCTGAAAGCTTTTGGTTCTTTTGGCGTCGTCAAAAGTTTGCGTTAGCTCAGCCGTACGTGCTTTTGGAGCTGAATATTCCCCGTGAAATTTTGAAAAGCCCCAAGGCGATGGAGCAGGTATTAAACACCATTGCCACACTCCGAAATACTCCGCCCAGCGCGAAGGCAAAATACATTGACGGTGAAGTGCCTCGTTCTTTCGCGCTTGAAGTGGTGAGTTTTGAAGGGGCAGTGCATTTTTATATGCGCGTGCCTGTCGTGGCTCGTACGGTTGTTGAGGCGGCGCTTTTTTCCTATTACCCAGACGTTGAGGTTACTGAAGTGCCTGATTACATTACCAAGCTTCCCGAAAATATTTCTGATGCGGAAAATCGATCACTTTTGGTGTTTGGGGGCGAAATTGTGCTTGCGCGTGAGGCGGCGTATCCTATTCGTAGCTACACTGAGTTTGAAAGTCCCGATGAAGACAAGCAGTATGACCCGATTGGTATTCTTCTTGAAGTGATGGGCAAGGTAAAGGCGGGTGAGACATTGGGATTACAGTTTGTGATTACCCCGCGTGATGGGAAGTGGGCGGATGAGTGGAAGGATTTACTAAAAAACTTACGAGAAAAAAAAGAAACGAAACCGCAGAGCTATGCGTTAAAGGTTGATTTTCCCGAAGGGGGCCCGTTGCCTGCGTTCGTTTTACCCGAAGAGAAAAAAGAAGAAACACCTAAGCAGGCTCAACGAACGCCGGGTGAGGTTTTGGTTATTGAGTCTGTGGAGCGTAATTTATCGAAACCAGCCTTCGATGTAGTGACGCGGGTGCTGTATATTGGTCAAAAGGGGGCGTCGAATGAAAATGCCTTAAATGCGGGACTTACCGGTGCTTTAAATCAGTACCAGAGTTCCGTGTTAAATTCTTTTAAGGGCAATCAGGCTATGTATACCCGTGCTTCGCAGTGGGTGAAGCCGTACGTGTTTCCAGAAACGCGATTATGGTACAAGCGGGAACGAATACTTTTAAATTACCGCATTCGTGAAACTCCTATGGATACATTTGCGGGGAAACTCATTACTTCTTTCTTCTACAATTGGAACACGCATTCCCAGGCTTCGGTATTAAATGTGGAGAGTTTGGCGACACTGTTTCATCCACCGACCAAGCTGGTGTTAACTGCGCCCCATATTGCCCGTGTTGAGAGTCGTAAAAGCGGCGCTCCGTCGGGATTAGCTGTGTATGGTGACGAGGCGGATATTCAAAAATTCTTATGAACGAACTTGCCCCATTTCTTTCTCTGTGGAACCTCATTTTTTATAGTGGGGTATTTGTGTTTGTGATTCTTGATGTCGCGTTGGCTGGTATTATCGTCTACGCGTTTTTACAGGGATTGCAGTATCGACCGCCCTTTGGCATGAAAGCACCAGTGGCAAAAGCTCGAAAAATTACTATTGCTCAAGAAGAACTGGTGGAGCGATGGGGGAAAATTGCCGATAAAGCGAATCGAGAAACGGTTGAAACGGTGCGAATTGCTATTATTGAAGCGGATGCATTTGTGGATTTTATTCTCAAAGAATTAGGGGTGCCGGGTGAGCATTTTTCTGATCGATTAAATAACGTAAACCCTGACAACATTCGTAGCATTGGGAATTTGTGGCGCGCTCATCGCGTTCGCAACAGCCTCGTGCATACTCCTGGGTATTCTATTTCGCTTCCGGAGGCCAAAACCCTGTTTCGTTTCTATGAAGAGTTCTTAAAAGAAATTCAAGTACTTCCTTAAATATTACGTATGGCAGATTTTAATCCTCAAGCAAATGTTGTGTATCTTGGCAAAACTGATTTTCGCAATCAGCAGCGTCTTTTTGGCGTAAAGCGCCGTGATCGCCGGCAACACATGTATATTATCGGTAAAAGCGGCACGGGAAAATCTACGCTTATTAATAATATCGTTGCGCAAGATATCGCCAATGGAGAGGGTTTGTGTTTAGTTGACCCGCACGGCGAATTGGTGGAGGCGGCGCTAAAGAATATTCCTGCCAGCCGCATGAAGGATGTGGTGTATTTTAACCCAGCCGATACGGATTTTAATATCGGATTTAATATTTTGGAGCTGGTTGATCCGCAGTACAAGCATTTGGTGGCCTCAGGGTTGATGGGTATTTTCACAAAAATTTGGGCCAATGTGTGGTCGGCTCGTATGGAATACATTCTGAACAACACGGTGTTGGCGCTTTTGGATACACCGGGTAGTACGCTTCTTGGAATTCCGAAGATGTTGGTAGACAAGGAGTACCGCGCTAAGATCGTGGCTAATATTACCGATCCGGTGGTGCGGGCGTTTTGGGTGAGTGAATATGAATTGTGGGAGCCAAAGTTTCGTAACGAAGCTATTGCGCCGATTCAAAACAAAGTAGGGCAATTTTTATCTTCGGCGGTCGTGCGAAATATTGTGGGTCAGCCGAAAAATACCATCGATGTATTTGAGATTATGAATTCCGGTAAAATTTTACTTGTGAATTTATCAAAAGGAAGGATGGGTGAGGATAATTCTGCGCTTTTGGGAGCTATGATTATCACCAAAATTCAGTTGGCAGCCATGGATCGTGTGCGCATTCCCGAAGATGATCGCCGTGATTTTTACTTGTTTGTGGATGAGTTTCAAAACTTTGCTACGGATTCGTTCGCGAGCATTTTGTCTGAGGCTCGTAAGTATCGTTTGAATTTGATTGTGGCGCACCAATATATTGGTCAGTTGGTAACGGATACGTCTACGAAGGTGCGTGATGCTATTTTTGGCAACGTGGGAACGATGATTATTTTCCGTGTTGGGGCACAAGATGCTGAGTTTTTGGAAAAAGAAGTCACGCCTGAGTTTGTGATCCAAGATATGGTGGGATTACCCAATCATCATATTTATTTAAAGATGATGGTTGATGGTATCACCTCGCGTCCATTTTCGGCAGCTACGTTGCACCCATTTCACTTGAAGGATGGTGTTGCAAGCGAGGAGCAGATTATTGACGAGTCTCGCGCTCAGTATACCCGTTCACGCACTATCGTGGAGCAGGAGATTGCTGATTTTACTATTGTGGCTCCGCCCACACCTGCCAAACCAAAAGAACGTGCGCCCGGGCAGTTTGCCCAAGCGCAGGGCATATCTGTAGATCGGTTTCGCCAAGCAGGAGAGCGATTTTTACAAAATACTGCTTCTGGTGGCGGGCAATCTGTGCGACGAGCTCCCGCGCCGGTGGCATCTGCTGGTTTTTCTTCCAATACGTTTCCCCGATCTGGTTCGTCTGCGTCGCGTAACCATGCTTCTGCGGGTCAACAGAATCATTTTGCGTCCCCTCAAATGACCGGTGGACAGATGAGGAGAGTTCAGCCACAATCTCGTACGGGCCCTACTGCTTCCGGAGAGGTTCAAATTACCAAAATAGTTCCACACAATAGGTCAAATATTCAGTCATCTGCGATTCGTTCTCATATTCGTCCTGCTTCTGGCGAGGCTGTTGATTTGAAAAAAACAGCCCCAACACCGGGGTATATGTCGCTAAAAGATCTGGCTGCAACCAGTGCAACTACTTTTACAGGCACAAAACCAACGGATGTGTCTCGCGCTGAATCAGTGTCAAAACAAAAAGATACCGATACGGACCATGTGGATATTCTTTCGTTAAAAGACGCTATTGCATCTTCGCTTTCAAAACTTTCTGCTCATGAAACCCCTGATACAAAAACTGAAAAAACCTAAACTTGCCATTGATATTGTTGGTTTGTTTCCTGAAATCGCGCAGTCGTATTTGCGTGAATCATTGATGCAAAAAGCAATTACTCGCGGGTTATTACGCGTTGGGTTACACCAGTTGCGTGATTATGCGCCAGATGCGCAAAAGCTTCGGAACCCAAAACGGAAGCCATTTATTCAGGTGGATGATAAGCCATTTGGTGGAGGGGTGGGTATGCTTCTAATGGTTGAGCCGTTTTATCGAGCTGTTCTTGCTTTAAAAAAGATTTATCGCGCGAAAAAACAACGAGTTATACTGCTTTCTCCTCGAGGAGTCCCTTTTACGGGGATGATTGCGAAACGCTGGAGTGAGTATTCTCATCTTATTTTTTTATGCGGACGATACGAGGGGGTAGATGAGCGAGTGGCAGAGCATATTGCCGATGAGGTTATTTCTATAGGGGATTACGTGCTTTCAGGTGGGGAGTTGGCTGCTTTGGTATGCGTTGAGGCAACTGCGCGGTTTGTGCCTGGTTTTTTGGGCAAACAGGAGTCGCTTGAGGCGGTGCGTGGTTCATTTCCTTCCTATACTCGTCCGCAGCATTTTGTGCAGGCCAAAGGTAAGAAAGCCTGGAGTGTACCAGAGGTACTTGTTTCGGGTAATCATCGCGACATAGAAACATGGAGACGAGAACAGACCACCGATATGCCCTCGGATTAATTGGGTCACTCGGTTTTTTAACGGGTATTTTGGCGTCTTTTATTGTACAGACCTTTTTGGGTCTGTTTTTTGTAATTGTTCTTTTCTCTTTTTTTAGAAAAGTGTTTTTTACTATTTCATTCAGACGGTTTTTCTTGGGTCTATTGTTTTTAGTATTTGGATTTTTCTACTATACATTTTTTATTCTTGGGTTCCGTGACGTGGTGCACACGCTTGTGTCGGCACAGACTCTTTCTGGTGTTGTTGTTTCTCTTTCCCCCACTCAATCTATTGGTGTTACCTATACCATTCGTACTCGTGAGGGAATTTTTATTTCAGTTACTGACCGTGTTTCTTCTTCGACCGCCACTATTTCTTATGGCGCCCAGGTTTTATTATCGGGATATCATTTGGATGCTACGTCTGGTGGCAAACTCTTTATTCGATACCCGTCTAGCACTGTTGTAGGGGATTCTCAATACTCGATTATTGGTTTTTTGATTCGATGCCGTCAGGCAGCAGTGCGTATTTTAGCTGTTCATTTGCCTCCTGAGGCAGCTGCGCTTTCTGCTGGTATGTTGTTTGGTGATACGACTGGTTTTACAAAGCATATGAAAGATGTGTTTGCGGCAACTGGAACGACCCATATTGTGGCGTTGTCGGGATACAATGTCATGCTGATTGCGTTTTTTGTGCAGATTTGTTTGGCACGGTTTTTAAATCGGCGCATTGTATTTGTTTTTACTCTCATAGTTGTTGCTTTGTTTGTTGTGGTGACTGGAGCTTCAGCTTCGAGTGTGCGCGCGGCCGTTATGTATGGAATTTTTGGCGTGGCATATGAGTTGGGGCGAGGGCGAGTAGGGGTTTTGGCTGCTGTGTATGGAGCTGCCATTATGAATGTGTATGATCCAACAATGGTGGTTTCCAATATTGGTTTTCAATTGTCGTTTGCCAGTTTATTTGGAATTATTGTTTTTACGCCGCGATTTTTAAAACTCATACCCGAACGTGTTGCTCGGCGGTATTCGGTTTTTTTTGAATTATGTTGTACGGGGTGCGCCGCGCAGCTTTCCACGCTGCCTTTTATTGTTTGGTATTTCGGCACAGTTTCAGGACTTTCAGTGCTTGTAAACGTTCTTGTTTCGTTATTGGTTCCTTTTGCCACGATCGGTGCATTTATGGTGGTGGTGTTGGGGTCTTTTTCCTATTTTTTGGCATGGCCAACCGCTCTTGTTCTGACTGGTGTATTGCAGTTTCAGTTAGCGATTATTGCCACTGCTGCTCGCGTGCCATTTCATACGACGATAACTGGTACTCTGGCAAAAATTTTAATTTGTGGAGTGTGTGTTTTGTGCATGGCGTTGCTGTTTCGCAAAACAATTGCCAATAGGGTCTAGGGTATAGCCAATAGTGGACAGTTTAAATATGAAATGGCTGTCATTTCGAGGGTTGTCGAGAAATCTTAACTGTATTAGGTATGGTTGGGATCCCTCATATATTTGGGATGACGGAAATAATAAGTAAGACAAATACATGGATCCCTGTCTGCCGACGGGCAGGCTGACTCCGCCAGTTGGCGGACGCAAGGATGATAGGTATTACATGATTTTTCATTTGGTGTTTTTCTGGTATAGTAAAAAGTACTTATGAATCGATTGGTAAAGCAATTGGTGTATGGTTTTTTTTACCTCGTAGTTTTTTGTAGTGTGGTTGGCTTGATATATTATTTTCTGATTCGTCCAGCCCCGAGTTGTTTTGATGGCAAGCAGAATCAAAATGAGCTTGGCATTGATTGTGGCGGGGTGTGTGCCGCAGTGTGTATTCCTGTTGATAATCGTCCCATTGAGACGATTGTTCCCGCGCAAGGATTTTCTCCGGCGCCTGGTGTGTTTGCGGTGATTGCGCGAGTACAGAATCCGAATTTAACAGTCGGTGCTGTGCGTTTTTCGTATACGTTTACTATTTACGACACACAAGAACAGTCATACAAAGTTTCCGGTACTTCGTATGTATATGCGGGTGAGGCAAAATATATTACCTCTTTGGTTACTGATGGTTCTATTCCTGTTGTTCCAGTCAGGATTTCACGGATTGAAACTACTATTTCTGATGTGGTGTGGGTTGGTGCAAATCAGTTTGTTAAGCCAGTATTGCGATTGCAGGATTTTGCGACGACTATCGACACTGATCGGATTCGGGTGGATGGAAAAATTATTAATGACGATCCCTTGGTATTGTCTCGGGTGCCTATTATTGCCCTTTTTTACGGTCGATTTAACCAGCTTGTTGGGTTTGCAGAGACGACTGTTGACGCGGTGGCTCCCAATGAGACTCGCGCGTTTACCATTGTTCATCCGATGTTGCCGGATTTTATTTCTTCGTCGACACAGGTGGTTGTGATTCCAGCGTTTAAGCGTTAAGGTCGCATGTTGAGTTTGTTTCTACCGGTTGGGCTGTTGTTGATTTCAAGCGTGCTTATTATATCAAGCATTTCTTTTCATTTGTTTTATTTACAATTAGTGTGGATTCTCTTGGGTTTTGGGGTTGTATTGCTGTTTCATTTTTTTGATTGGCGGACTCTTTTTTACTACCGCTGGTTTCCATTTGTTTTGTATGGCATATCTACCATTTTGCTTACTATTGTGGTGAGTCAGGGTGTTTTTATTCGTAATGTGCGTGGATGGTTGACGATTGGGCTTTTCACCTTTCAACCCGTTGAGTTGGCAAAGGTAGCTTTGGTTGTATGTTATTCGTATTATTTTGCCAGGCGGCATCTTATGATTGCTCGATTTTCTACTATTGTTATTTCGCTTTTTATTTTATTGCCGCCGTTTTTACTCACATTAGCGCAGCCAGATTTGGGATCCGGGCTTATTTTATTGGGTGTGTGGGGTAGCTATTTACTTATGAGTGGTTTACCAAAGCGATACGTGATTGCTTTTTTGCTTTTGTTGGCAATTTCTAGCCCGTTAGTTTGGTTTTATGGTCTTAAATCGTATCAGCGCGCTCGTATTACCGGTGTGTTTTATCCACAAGAACATGCGTTGACCTACAACTACAGTACGATACAATCGCGTATTGCAATTGGTTCTGCTGGTTGGTGGGGCAGGGGGTATGGGCAAGGCACTCAAACTCAGTTGGGTTTTTTATCTGAACCAGCAAATGATTTTGTACTCTCCGCGTTTACTGAGGAATGGGGGTGGTTTGGTGGTTTGCTTGTGGTGGCGAGTTTTGTTGCATTAGAGATTGGGGTTTTGCGAGTTGGTATTGGTGCCGCTCGTAATGTTGAAAAGTTTTTGTGTTTGGGTACGGTAGCGTTGTGGGGGATTAATTTTGCTATAAATACTGGATCAGCAACTGGCTTGTTTCCGGTTATTGGGGTAACATACCCATTCTTGAGTTATGGTGGATCGAGTTTGCTTATTAACTTTTTTTTGCTTGCCGTTATAAACGGCATTCGCCGATTCCAATAGTATGAAGTCTTTTCTTATTGCCGTTTACTCGTTTCTTGTTGTTATTTTTTGTTTTTGGTTTTTTTGGAATGGTCTCAATAGCGTTTCTGGTGGTGTGGGAATTGTTGATGTTGTTATTACCCCTTCTGATGGATTTTTGAGTATTACCTCACAATTGAAAGCACGCGGTGTCATTGATTCCAGGCTTTTATTTGTTGGTTATGGGGTTATAACCGGCAATGCGCGAGTTTTGAAACCGGGAACGTATCGTATCGCTCTTCCACTAGCCATACCTTCTTTGTATTCAATACTTGTTGCCGGACCGCATCGAACGGTTTCGGTTTTAATACCGGAAGGAGCTAATATGTACGATATTGATGCTATTTTAACGAAAACTGGCATTGGAAGACCTGGTGATTTTTGGAAATATGCACAACAACAAAAACTTGAAGGGAGGCTTTTCCCGGATACGTATTTTTTGTATTTAGATGCTACCCCGGCAGAAATCGCACATAAGCTTGTGGATAACTTTACCCAAAAGACCTCCGCTATATTGCCACATGATCAGGCAGCAGCTTCTCGAATACTAACTATTGCCTCATTGCTAGAGAAAGAGGTGCGTTCACCTAAAGACCAAAGCCTTGTTTCTGGCTTGATTTTAAAGCGTTTGGCGGCGCGCATGGCCCTACAGCTTGACGCAACCGTTTGTTATGCAAAACAGGCCGCCCTCTTTGAGAGGGGTGGGGATTGGCAAGGATGTTATCCACTGTCAACTCTTGACTTTGAAGTGAATTCACCTTACAATACATATCTACATAGGGACATACCGCCAGGCCCAATAGGGAACCCTGGTTTGTCGGCTATTTCGGCGGTACTGCACCCTACTGATTCCCCGTATTGGTTTTATCTCACTGATCCTGCAACCGGCGTTACGATTTTTTCGAAAACCTTTGAAGAACATTCGAAAAATCGACGTCGATATCTTTTGAATAATTAGGTTTTTTACCTGCTTTCATCTCTTCATTCACTTGCGTTCTTGTTCGTCTTTATTTGTGCATGCATTACCACCCATTTCTGACGAATCATAGGCTCACACTTTTGTGTCACCGTAAAGTCGGTCCGTACATACACAGTACGGAACCGCCTCCGGTGTCTTAGCGGTTTATTCTTTGCCCTCTTTATTCACTCGTATTCCCATTATACAAAAATCCCATGCCTTCCAAAACACATCGCTCCCAGCTACTCCCAACTAAGACATTTGCAAAATTTGAACCACTTATTAATCTCCCTAACCTCAATGAATTTCAGGTCCAATCGTATGATTGGTTTTTGAAAGATGGTTTGAAGGAGCTTTTTGATGAAATTTCCCCGATTAAAGATCATACCGGTAAAGAGTTTGAGTTGTTTTTTGATGGGTATCATTTTGATGAGCCGAAATACGATGAAACAACTTCACGTTTAAAAGATGCGACTTTTGAGGCCACGCTTCGCGTGCAGGTGCGATTAGTGAATAAGCAAACGGGTGATACTCAAAATCAGGAAGTGTATATGGGTGAGTTTCCAGTAATGACCCCACGAGGTACGTTTATTATTAACGGTGTTGAGCGCGTGGTAATTCCACAGTTGATTCGTTCAGCGGGTGTGTATTTTGTGAACGCGATTGTTCGTGGGAAACAGATGTTTGGCGCGAAAATTATTCCAAATCGTGGTGCATGGCTTGAGTTCGAGGGAGAAGCTGATGGTTCGATTGCGGTAAAAATTGATCGTCGTCGTAAATTTCCAGTAACGGAACTTTTGCGAGTGTTTGGGCTTTCAACCGAGGAAATGCTTGCGCGATTTGCAGATGTTGATACGGGTGCGGTGAACCAAATCCAGGCAACATTGAAAAAGGATATCGCTCAAACTACAGATGAAGCGTATATGGAAATTTATCATCGCTTGCGTCCAGGAGACCCTGCGACCCCGGCAACTGCCAAGAGCTTGATTGATGGTATGTTTCAGCGCTTTGATCGGTATGATTTATCGGCGGTGGGTCGCTATAAAATGAACCAGCGTTTGGGTAAATCACAAGACAACCAAGCTCGTATTTTGGAGGTAGAAGATATTATTGCGATTGTTCGGGAGATTATTTCTTTAAACAATAATCCTCGCGCGCAAGCGGATGATATTGACCATTTAGGAAATCGCCGTTTGAAAGCGGTGGGTGAGTTATTGCAAGGAAGGCTTCGGGTGGGTATGGCACGCGTGCGTCGCGCGGTACAAGATCGCATGTCAATTCAGGAAAAAGATAGCATTACGCCTTCACAACTTATTAACTTCCGTTTGGTGTCATCGGTGGTGAAAGAGTTTTTTGCGTCTTCCTCGCTTTCTCAGTTTATGGATCAGGTGAATCCATTGGCTGAAGTGGAAAACAAACGTCGTATTTCGGCATTGGGTCCGGGTGGTTTGACTCGTGAACGCGCGAGTTTTGAAGTGCGTGACGTGCACAGCAGTCATTACGGGCGTATTTGTCCGATTCAAACGCCAGAAGGTTCTAATATTGGTCTTATTAACCATCTTGCAAACTATGCTCGCTTAAATCAGTTTGGATTCTTGGAGACTCCGTATGCCAAAGTAAAAAATGGCAAAATTACCAAAGAAATGGTATGGATGGATGCACTTGAAGAGGAGAAGTATAAAATTACGCACGCTGGTACTAAGTGTGATGCGAATGGGAAAATTGTAGAAGATGTGGTGGAGGCCCGCATTTCGGGTACCCCGGGTACGTGTTTGGCGAGCGAGGTGGAGTTTATTGAAGTTGCGCCGGTACAGTTTTTGAGTGTTGCGGCGTCTTTAATTCCGTTCTTGCAACATGATGATGCAAACCGCGCGTTGATGGGTTCAAACATGCAACGCCAGGCAGTGGGCTCTATTCGTCCATCGGCGCCACTCGTGGGTACGGGACACGAGGCGAAAGTTGCGGCTGATTCCGGGTATGTGGTTATTGCTGAAGATGATGGTGAGATTATGTCTGTTGATTCGAGCCATGTGAAAGTAAAGTACGCAAAAGCGAAAGATGTGGTGATGTACAAACTGGAAAAGTTTAAACGCTCCAACCAGTTTACCTGTATTTCACAGCGTCCACTCGTGGTCAATGGTCAGAAAATTAAAAAAGGAGACGTGCTTGTTGATGGACCTTCTACAGATAATGGCGTATTGGCTTTGGGTCAAAATTTGTTAGTTGCCTTTATGTGTTGGGATGGCGCGAACTTTGAAGACGCTATTGTGCTTTCAGAGCGTGTGGTTCGTGATGATTTGTTTACTTCTATTCATATTGAAAATTATGAAGTAGATGTTCGTGATACGAAGTTAGGTGCTGAGATAACCACCCCTGATATTCCAAACGTATCTGAAGATCGTCTGAAAAATTTGGACGAAGAGGGTATCGTGCGTATTGGTGCGGAAATTATGGCAGGAGATATTATGGTGGGAAAAATTTCTCCAAAAGGCGAGTCAGAGTTAACTGCTGAGGAGAAATTGCTTCGCGCTATCTTTGGTGAAAAAGCACGTGATGTAAAAGATAGCTCGCTTGTGTTGCCACACGGTAAGCGTGGACGAGTCATTGGCATTAAAGTGTTTGATCGTGAACAGGGTGATAAACTTGAACCAGGTATTATTAAACGTATTCAGGTGGAAATTGCCGTACTTCGCAAGGTGCAGGCTGGTGATAAATTGGCAGGTCGCCATGGAAACAAGGGTGTTATTTCGCAGGTGCGTGCGGTAGAAGATATGCCGTACCTTGCAGATGGTACGCCAGTTGATATTGTTTTAACCACCTTAGGCGTGCCTTCGCGTATGAATTTGGGTCAGATTTTAGAGACCCATTTAGGTTGGGCTGCTGGAACTCTTGGCTATCGTGCGATTACCCCAGGACTTGATTCGGCTACCGAAGAAGAAGTTCGCGGTGAGTTGAAGAAGGCTGGTTTGCCAGAGTCAGGCAAGATTACTTTGTACGATGGACGTACTGGGAAATCGTTCGATCAGGAGGTGACCGTTGGAAATATCTATATGATGAAGCTCAACCACTTGGTTGAGGATAAGGTGCACGCTCGTTCGATCGGTCCATACTCGCTCATTACTCAACAGCCGTTGGGTGGTAAGGCTCAATTTGGTGGTCAGCGTTTTGGTGAAATGGAAGTGTGGGCATTGGAGGGATATGGTGCTCGTCACACGCTGCAAGAGATGTTGACGATTAAATCCGATGATGTGACGGGGCGCTCGTCTGCGTACGAATCGATTATTCGTGGCGACAAAATTAAAGAACCAAATATTCCTGCCTCATTTAATGTGTTGGTGAATGAGTTGAAGGCGCTTGCGTTTAACGTAGAGCCACAGATGGAGCAGTCAGTGGAGCATCCGGATCAAAAACCAGATTTTAAAGCATTGAAAATTTCTGTAGCTTCCCCTGAAGAGATTATGAAATGGAGTCATGGTGAGGTTATCAAACCGGAAACGATTAACTATCGTACCCAGCGACCTGAAAAAGATGGGTTGTTCTCCGAGCGTATTTTCGGTCCAACAAATGATTATGAGTGTTACTGTGGTAAATATCGCCGTATTCGTTATAAGGGTGTTGTGTGTGATAAGTGTGGTGTGGAGGTGACACAGGCCAAGGTGCGCCGTGAACGATTTGGTCATATCGCGCTTGCTTCTCCAGTGAACCATATTTGGTTCTTGAAGAGTGTGCCGAGTCGCTTGAGTTTGGTACTTGATGTACAAAGCAGCAAGTTAGAGCGAGTTATTTATTACTCTGCGTATATTGTGACGCGTGTTGATGATGAGGCTCGTAACCAAATTTTGGTCGAGCTTGACCGCGAGTTGAAGGTGAAATTAGAGAAGATTGAAGATGGCGATAAGAAGGGTCGCACTGAATTGACTGGGTCTGTTGCTACGGTTCGTGGACTTTTGGAGGATTTGCGACCTGGTCAGGTGTTGGCCGAGGCCGAATACTTTAGCTTGGCTCGCCGATTCGCACACGTATTTCGTGCCGGCTCAGGAGCTGAGGCGGTCCTTGAGATTTTGCAACGCATGGATTTGAAAAAAGAAATTGAAGACATTGAGCGTGATTTAGCAAAGGCAAAAAATCCAGCTTCTGAAACCAAGGCTTTGAATCGTTTGAAGATGCTTCGTGCTATGGTGTCACACCACACTCGCCCTGAGTGGATGTTGTTAACCAACTTGCCGGTATTGCCTCCGGATCTTCGTCCGATGGTGGCTTTAGATGGTGGCCGTTATGCAACCAGCGACCTGAACGATTTGTATCGTCGCGTAATTAACCGCAACAATCGTTTGAAGAAATTGTTGGAAATTAAAGCGCCAGATGTGATTGTGCGCAACGAAAAACGCATGCTCCAAGAAGCCGTGGATGCGCTTATCGACAACTCTGCCCGTTTTGGTTCACAACAGCTTTCCGCGCAGCGTCGACCGCTTCGTTCTCTTGCTGATATGTTAAAGGGTAAGCAGGGTCGATTCCGTCAGAACTTGTTGGGTAAACGCGTGGACTACTCTGGTCGTTCAGTTATTGTGGTTGGTCCGAAGCTTCCGTTGAATGTGTGTGGCTTGCCAAAGAAAATGGCTCTTGAGTTGTTCCGGCCGTTTGTGGTTGGCGAAATGATTCGTCGTGAGATGGCGCACAATATTAAGGCAGCAGGTCGTTTGATTGAGGCTGGAGGCGATGAGGTGTGGGCAATTTTGGAAGAAGTAATCAAGGATCGTCGCGTGCTTTTAAACCGCGCTCCAACCTTGCACCGCTTAAGTATTCAGGCGTTTAAACCCGTGTTGGTTGAAGGTTCCGCCATTCAATTGCCGCCATTGGTGTGTAAAGCGTTTAACGCTGACTTCGATGGTGACCAAATGGCAGTGCACGTTCCTTTGTCAGACATTGCCCAGCAAGAAGCTCGTGAAATTATGGATGCGTCGCACAACCTGCTTGCTCCGGCAACAGGCGACCTTATTACGGCTCCTACTAACGACATGATTTTGGGTTTGTACTACCTCACCTCAACAACTGATGAGAGTGAAACTCCAAAAAAATATTTTGCTGATGAAAATGAAGCTTTTGTAGCGATGGATCAGGGCATTGTGGCGCTTCGCGATTTGGTTCGTATTGGTGAACACACCACAACTATTGGCCGCGTTATCTTTAACAACGCAATCGAACACAGTATTCCGTTTGTGAATGAGGCGTTGACCAAAAAGAAACTTATGGGGACGATTGAAAAAGTGCTTACTGCCTCTGGTTTTGAGCGTACGGCGCTTATTATCGATCGATTGAAGCTTTTGGGCTTTGAAATGGTCACCCGGTCTGGTATTACCTTTGCAATGGCTGATCTTGTGATTCCAAAAGAAAAGGCCGCACTTATTACTACTGCTGAAGGGGAAGTTGAAAAAATTACCGCACAGTTTAATGAAGGTCTTCTTACTGTGGCAGAACGTCGTGCTCGGGTCATTGCGATTTGGGATGAGGTGAAGGGTAAGGTTGCGAAGTTGGTAACGACCACGCTTCCTGCGAATAACCCGATTTTCCAAATTGTAAACTCAGGATCTCGTGCGAGCTGGGCTTCTATTGTGCAGATGATGGGTATGAAGGGTTTGGTGGCGAATCCGAAAGGTGAGACGATTGAATTGCCTATTACGAAGTCGTTCAAGGAGGGTTTTGGCGTGCTTGAATATTTCATTTCAACTCACGGTGCTCGTAAGGGTACGACCGATACAGCACTCAAAACTGCTCAAGCAGGGTATTTGACTCGTCGCTTGGTAGATGTGGCACAAGACGTGATGGTGCAAGAGGATGATTGTCGTACGAAGGAAGGCTTGCTTGTAACCCGACTTGATGCGCAGCGCATGAACCGTACGTTTACGAGTCGATTGTTTGGGCGCGTTGCCTTAGTGGATGTGAAGGTGGGCAACAAAGTGCTTGCTGCGGCGGGTGAGATTATTAGCAAAGCTCAGGCAGAGATAATTGAGAATTCAGACATTGCGAGTGTTGAAGTACGTTCGCCGATTACCTGTAAGACGTTGTACGGCTTGTGTGTAAAATGTTACGGTCTCGATCTTTCAGATCATGAGCCGGTGCGATCAGGTACTGCGGTTGGTGTGTTGGCCGCTCAGTCAATTGGTGAACCAGGTACTCAGTTGACCATGCGTACGTTCCACCAAGGTGGTGTGGCAGGAGCGGACATCACTCATGGATTGCCGCGTGTCGAAGAAATTTTTGAAGCGCGCCCACCAAAGGGTAAGGCAATTTTAAGTGAGGTTGATGGAGTAATTGAAAAGATTGAAGATGCTGGTAGTATTCGCACCATTATCATTCGTGATGATGCAAAGAAGGGGAAGGCGGTTGAATACACTGCCCCTCGCAGTATGTTGTTAACTGTTGCAGCGGGTATGGAGGTGAAAAAGGGTCAGCGTTTGAGCGAAGGCAATATTGATTTGAAAGAATTACTGGCGCTTCGTGGCATTGGTGATGTTATCAACTACATTGTGAATGAAGTACAAGGCATTTACATGTCAGAAGGTGCTTCGATTAATGATAAGCACATTGAGGTGATTGTTCGTCAGATGTTTTCTCGTGTGCGTATCAAAGACCCAGGTGATGGACCGTTTGTGATTGGCGAGGTGGTGAGCAAGTCACGCTTTTTTGAAATCAACCGTCAGTTGAAGGCGAAAGAGTTGCGTCCGGCTCGTGCTCAGCAGATGTTGCAGGGTATTACTCGTGTATCACTTTCTACTGAGAGCTTCTTGTCTGCCGCGTCATTCCAAGACACGGCGCGAATGCTCGTGAAAGCTGCTATTGAAAGCAAGACTGACCCGCTTCGTGGCTTAAAGGAAAACGTCATTATTGGTCGGTTGATCCCATACCCAAGTGCGGTTGAGGAGGTGACCGATGAAATTTTGGCAGATGAAAAAGTCGAGCAGGAGGCCCACAGTTCATAAGGGCAGGGGCCTTCCTTTGACTTTTCGCCTGTAAATTACTATAGTATTTCCACTATTTGCCTATGCAACAGATTTCCGAAAAAGAGCCACGAATGTACGAAATAGCCCTTCTTTTGCCTGAGGAGGGTTCGTACGACGAGGTGAAGGGTCTAATTACCCAAGCGGGTGCTACTATTGATGCGGAGGGGACGCCTAAGCGTATTCAGTTGGCCTACCCTATTCAAAAGGCTACCCACGGTGTATTTACTCATGTACACGTAACTATGATTCCTGATGCTGCCAAGGTTATTGAACAGGGCATGCGTAATAACCAACACATACTTCGTAGCCTCGTGTTTGTGTTGCCTCCCAAAAAGGAGCCAAAACCAAAAAAACAGAAGAAAGAAAAGGTAGTTACTCCCGTTGCTGCTGAGACAAAAATGAAAAAAGCTGATGCTCCGTTAAGCAATAAAGATTTAGAGGATACGATAAAAGAGATGATGGGGTAAGAAATAAAAAACACCGAGCTTAGCTCGGTGTTTTTTATTACTTCGTTACAGAAGATACTCTCATAAACAACCCTTTTGCGAGAGCGTTCCGGGCCGCTAGGCCAAGTCTTACGCTCACAAAAGGGCTGTTTATGAAAAATAAGTTCCAGTTATACCTGTCCTTGTTATTCTTTTTCGTTTAGCGGTATGATTGAGGTACTATGAACCTCAATAAAGTGTTTTTGATTGGTCGGTTGACGGCCGATCCACAGCTTCGTTCTACCCCAACGGGTATGTCGGTTGCGACGGTCAGTATGGCAACGAATCGGGTACGAGCCGATAAAAACGGCGGACGCCAGGAGGAAACGGAGTACCACAATGTGGTGCTGTGGGGTCGGCAGGCTGAGATTGCAAGCCAGTTTTTAACAAAGGGTGCCATGGCCATGATTGAGGGGCGATTGCAGACTCGCTCATGGACAGACAAGCAGGGTCAGGCTCGCAAAACGACTGATATTGTGTGTGAGCGGTTGCAGTTGGGGCCTCGTGCGGGTGGGGCGTCTTCTGGCGGTGGATCGTGGAATAAAGGAGCTGGGGCTTCCGGTGTTGGAGCAGCGGCGAGTGCGGGTATGAACCAGCCAAGCCCGGCATCGAGTGAGCTTACCCAAGAGATAAAAGAAGAGGATATTCCTATAATTGACGTAGAAGAGGAGGGTGATATTAAGGCAGAGGAGTTGCCGTTCTAATATGAGTTAATAGGGTTCAGGGTATAGCCAATGGTGGCTTGCCATTTTTACCCTTTTCCTGTACTCTATACCCCATATCGAACCTATGGCCAAGAAAGTAAAAGCCAACTTAAAACTGCAAATTGAGGCCGGAAAGGCCAACCCTGCCCCTCCAATTGGGCCTGCTTTGGGTCAGCACGGAGTAAACATTCAAGACTTTTGTAAGCAGTTTAACGATGCTACCCGCGAGATGATGGGGGATATTATCCCTGCTGAAATTACGGTGTATGAAGATCGTAGCTTTACATTCCGGTTGCGTACTTCTCCTGCATCGGCCTTGCTTCGCAAAGCTGCGAAGGTAGAAAAAGGAGCAGCTGAGCCAAATAAAAAGAAAGTAGGCACTGTGAACTGGGCGCAGGTTCAAGAGATTGCAGAGAAGAAGATGATTGACCTGAATGCAAACGATGTAGAAGCCGCTAAAAAGATCGTTGCCGGCACCGCCCGGTCGATGGGAATAGAAATAAAATAAAACTCCTTTGAAGGAGTTTTATTTTATTTCTAGCCAATAGGGTTTAGGGTATAGCGAATAGTAAGACAATAACGGACAGTATGTATAAAACCTATTGGCCATTGGCTAAACCCTATACCCTCATTTAATTTTATTGGAATTTTAGCCCTATTCCTGTAGTATAAAGGTACTATTTTATGGAGTATCAGCCGACGATTGGGTTAGAAATTCACGTGGAGCTTAAGACTGCCACGAAGATGTTCTGTGATTGCGCGAACGACCCTACGGAGCACCACCCCAACATTCATGTGTGCCCTATTTGCTTGGGGCATCCTGGGGCGCTTCCTGTACCGAATAAAACGGCGATTGAGTCGGTGATTCGGGTTGGGTTGGCGCTGGGAGCTACTATTAACCCCGTCACCAAATTTGATCGCAAAAACTATTTTTACCCTGACTTACCCAAGGGCTACCAGATTTCGCAGTATGACTTGCCGCTTGTGGTGGGTGGAAGTTTGAATGGTGTTCGTATCACTCGTATTCATTTGGAAGAAGATGTAGCTCGTTCACAGCACGCCAAAGATGGGACGCTCGTTGATTTCAATCGCTCAAGCGTGCCTTTGATGGAGCTTGTTACTGAACCAGATGTACGGAGCGCGAAGCAGGCGGGAGATTTTGCGCGTGAGCTACAACTTTTGCTTCGCACGCTTGGAGTATCAGATGCTGATATGGAAAAAGGCCAGATGCGTATTGAGCCGAATGTGAGTTTGAATATGGGTACGAAAGTAGAGCTTAAAAATATTAATTCTTTTAAGGCAGTTGAAGCTGGTATTACCTATGAAGTCGCGCGGCAAAAGAAGGCGCTTGAGGCAGGCGAGCAGCTTCGCCAGGAGACTCGTGGGTGGGATGAGGTAAAAAAACAAACAGTGCATCAGCGGTTTAAGGAGCATGCACAGGATTACCGTTATTTTCCCGAACCAGATATTCCGCCGTTTGAAACAGCTGCGTTTGATATAGAAAGTTTGAAGGCCAATTTGCCAGAGCTTCCCCATGCCAAGCGCATCCGACTTGCAGCAGAGTATGGGTTGCCTGAAAGTGGTGTAGAGGCTTTAGTGTTTGACTCAGTACTTCTTAATTATTTTGAACAGGCGGTAAGTGAGTTGCGAGAGAAGTTGCCGGGAGCTTCCGTGCTCACATTGTTTAACTATTTAACCAGTGATGTGAAGGGAATGCTTGTAAAGCAGAATTTACGTATTGAGGATTTGCGGATTTCGCCGGAACATTTCGCGCATTTAATTTTTTTGCTTGAGCAAAAAACAATCGGGAGTCGACAGGCGAAGGATCTGCTTGAGTTGATGCAAAAAACTGGTGAAGATCCGGAAACATTGATTGTTGCTCATGATTTGGCTCCGGTGTCGGATGAGTCGAGTATTGGGGCGGCGGTGGATGCGATACTTGCGGCGCACCCGACTGTCGTGCAAGATTATAAAAATGGGAAAGAAGCGGCATTGCAATTTTTGATCGGTCGGGCGATGGGGCATTTGAAAGGGAAAGGGAATCCTCAGGCACTGAAAGAAGCATTTCTTCAAAAAATTTCATGATACAACATTTAAAAAATTTAGGGTTGGCAGATAAAGAGGCAAAGGTGTATGCGGCCATGCTTGAGTTGGGGCCTTCCTCGGTGTTGGAGATTTCGGCGCGTACCGGAGTAAACCGCCCCACTACCTACGTGCAGATTGAGTCCTTGCGGCGCATGGGATTGGTAAGTACGCAAACAAAGGGCAAAAAGCAACTGTTTCAGGCAGAAGCTCCAAACCAATTCCAGACGATTTTAGAAAAAGAAGAAGCGCTTGTGCAGCAAAAAAAGAAAGAGCTTTCGGATGTGCTGCCCGACTTGCTTTCCATGTTTAATGCCTCTGGCGGTCGGCCGAAGGTGCGGTTTATTGAGGGAATTGAGGGTGTAGAAAAGGCGCAGGAGTTGTTTCGAAAGTCGGGCGATAAGATGTTGTATGAAATTTCATCGTTTGATGATGTGGTTCGGATTTTCCCCAACTTTTTAAATTCAATGGGGGTTGAGACGGGTAAAAGAAAAATCGATTCAAAGCTTATTTATACTTATTCTGCTGGTCCACTTGATCCAGGTATTGTTAAAAATAGTCTTGCACAAATGCGCTATGTTTCGCCTGACAAACTCCCTATTAATTTCGATGTAGCCATTTCGGGGAACAACGTGACGCTTTTGTCCCTTCGTGGCAATGTGTCTGGTGTTTTTATTGAACACGAAGAAATTGCCAATTCTTTAAAGGCGGTGTTTGAATATTTTTGGAGTTTGATTCCCGCTGCTGATTCTCAGAAAAAATCTCCCTAGAAACTAATAAAGCCACCAGGGACTTGCAATAATATGCAGTGTGGTGGCTTTTTCGGATTTTTTTTCATAAGAAATCCATTAATTGTTAAACATAACCCCCTCCGGGATGGATTTTAAAATTTGTCTTAAAATGCGGGTATACATGGTTTTTAATAATATACCAACCTAAGACGCTTGTTTCATGATAGCATATATGCGGTATTTGTCAAACTCCCACTGTCGAAGATAGTTTAAATCTGTCAGCTTTTTTTGACAAAATTATGGTTTTGGAGTAGGCTTTGCATTCAGAAGCATAGACGGGCAAATTTTTGTACTGACTTAGCATTTGCCTGTCAACATGCCACAACCAGAGGAGAAGGTATATGTCAAAGAAGAAAATTGCTGTTGTAAAAGCCGATGGGAGAATTGTTTGTTCTAGGAGGGTTGGGTCTAGCACGCGCTCGTGGGGTTGGAATCCTGAGCCTGCTGGCTCTTCCGATTGTTCTCATAAAAAACCAAGCCCAAAACCCGCGCTTACTATTAAACTAATAAAGGCTACGAAATCATCCTTGTAGGTGGGTGAATTCACTGAAGGCTAGCGCTTTTGTTTTTTCTTTTCTAAAGGCCATAGAGTTGTCGAATAGACACTGTATGGCCTTTTTCTTTATCTTGTCACCGGTTTTTAGTGTCCTTACGCTGTGCTATACTAAGTACATGAACATCAACATTAACTTTATTCACTTGG
>CAZXZC010000011.1:0-16576 GCA_964645125.1 uncultured Candidatus Saccharibacteria bacterium
TAATTAAAAATCATTTGAAAATTTCTAAGGATCCCTTAGTTTCTAAGATTAGAGTTGATTTTCAGATAAAACAATTTTATGAAGATACTCTTGAGTTGTCCAAAAGTCTTTCTGTGAAATCTTTTAATGGTAGTGTTGGCAAGAAATATGAAGATTGGCGCTTAATTGATTTTAATATGCAACAACCCAACTCAATTCAACAAAAAGCTATTTTAGAAATTAATAATCTGTAGGTTTTTATTAGTAGTGCCAAGGGGATTCGAACCCCTGTTCCCGCCGTGAGAGGGCGGTGTCCTGGACCGGGCTAGACGATGGCACCAAACATTCAAAATATACCACCACACAGTATCAATTTAGGCAATTATTTTCAATAAGTGAACGTTGTGGTGTATAGTAAGGTATAGGGTTTGGTTCCACATTTTAAGCTGAAAGGGGGGATTGGATATGCCTCTTCCTACAATCGAATCGATTCGTTTTTTTGAGCGAGCTGGCGCGATATATGTGTGCATTGATGACAAAGACGTTGTTTTAGATCAGTGCTTCCAACTTGGCATTGTCCACCCTGTTGTGGCAGTGAGTGTGTACAGCGTGCAGCCAACCCGTTCGGGGTACGGTGCTTCTTACACGGAGGTTGGCCGCTATTTTAGCGAGCTTCTGTGTGCGGTGCCTGGTACTTATTTTGAATGGGATGTTGGGAGTACGCGCGAAGGTACATTGTTTTTTTGTGCCACCATTATTGGTAAAAAGTTTGTCTCATTGTTCCAAAGGCGCCGCGAGGATCGTTGGATGTATGGGCTGTTTACTTTTCCTCACCTCACCTTGCCTCTGAATCGGCGTTATCCTCCGCAGTGCTGTCGGGCGGCGCACCATTTCTAGTTTTCTACCCTCTGAAAGAAATTTACGCTTTCTTTCAGAGGGTTTTCTGTTTATACTTTTTGTATATGAATTCCGCATTTTCTTTGTTACAAACAGCCCTTGTGCTTTTACAAACTATTTCGGCAAACCCAACTGCTGATGTGCAGATGCAGCAACAGGCGATTGCTACGGCTGCCAACAGTATTGCCTCGGCGTATCAGTTGGCTATGGTTCAGGGTGTTTTGCCGAAGTTTGCGCGAGGGAATCAGTATCCGACCATTGAAGATGTTCGGACTTTTGCCTTTGTGGATTCAAAGGGCGTTCGCCATACTCCAGGCGATGGGGTTGCACGAATTGTGGAGTCGTCGGTTTCGTTTGGCGATATCAATGGTGATAATTTTGATGATGTGGCGATTGTGGTGCACTATGCTTCTGGGGGTAATTATTACTTAGTTCCGTTAATTAACCAGGTTGGAGCTTTGAAACAATTTGGTAGTGTTTTGCTTGGTAAAAACATTGAAGTGGTGCGGCATGAAATAGACTATGCCACGGTGACCTATGTGGTTCGAGACGCCAGCGGTGAGCGTACGGTGCGATATAAACTTTCCGGAAGCGGCTTGAAATTGTTATAATCTTTTTATAGAAAACGTCTGGTTTATATTCACTCATTTTTTCTTTTTTATGATGAAAGCGCAGGGTTTGTGTACGGATAGTTCATGTAATGGATGGTGGTGTCCTGATGCGGGTATTTTTTTGCTCCGCTTGTCTTTGGCTGTGGTGTTTTTGGCGCACGGGTATGGGAAACTTACACACCTTGATGGTACTATCGCGTTTTTTAGTAGTATTGGTTTGCCGAGCGTGTTTGCGTATTTAGTTGCAGTAGGTGAGTTTGTGGGTGGACTTGCAATGCTTTTTGGCGTGTTTACGGTATTTTTTGGTGTGGTGCTTGCGCTTATCATGGCTGGTGCGATTTATTTTGCGAAATGGAAATTGGGGCTTATGGGTTTTGAATTTGAACTTGTTCTTTTATTTGTTTCTTTGGCTGCGGCGCTTGCAGGGCCTGGAAGATATAGCGTTGCCTATATGATGGGCAAAAAGGGAATGCAGGGTATGGCCTGTATGGGTAAGCAGTGCACTGGTAAGAAATGCACCGGTGGACAGTGTAAGGGAATGATGGATGGTGCCAAATAGTAAGATTGAGAGAAAAACATGACAATATCCGACCCACTTTTATAAGTGGGTCGGATATTTTAGAATTGGTACATATGAATAAACTGGTAGTGGCGAATTGGAAGATGAATCCGGCAACAGTGCAAGAGGCTCGTGATATTGCCACTCGTGTACGAGGTGTGGCCGGTGTGTGGCAAGTAGTGTGTCCGCCCTATACTTTTTTACCCGAAGTTGCGGAAGTTGTGCGAGGTCGCGCAGGGGTGAGTGTTGGGGCGCAGGATGTGTTTTGGGAACAAACTACCGGCGCGTATACGGGCGAGATATCACTTGAGATATTGAAAGGGTTTGGGGTCACGCATGTGATTGTGGGTCATAGTGAACGGCGTACTGTGCTGGGGGAACGCGATGATGTGGTGAATAAAAAATTTTGGGCAACGAGTGCGGCGAGACTCACCCCTATTTTGTGTGTAGGGGAGTCTGCTTCTGTGCGAGAGAGAGGCATTGAAGCTGCCAAGGAATTTGTACGCGCGCAGCTTGCGAGCGTTTTTTCTACTCGCGGTGGTGATGCATTCCCGAATTCGTGTGTCGTTGCGTATGAGCCGATTTGGGCAATTGGCACGGGAACACCCGATACTCCTGAAAGTGCTGGGGAGATGATGGTGTTTATTCGAAATCTTCTTACTGCCGAGTATGGCGTACCGGATGCTTCGCTTGCGTGCTTGTATGGAGGTTCGGTGAATGTGGCGAATGCAGCTTCTTTTGCAAATCAAGCTGGTGTATCTGGGGCTTTGGTGGGCGGGGCGAGTTTAAAAGAAGATTTTGGGGATGTGGTGAGGGTGTTTGGGTAGCTTCTATGGCTGGTTGTATTTTTTGCCCACCTTTGACAGACTATCCGGTAGATGATTTTACATTCTTGCTTTATCTGCAAGAGAAAGGAAGTGGTTGGTATGGGAGGTTTACTTGTTCCCCAAAATGTGAGCCATTCTATTGTTTTAACCGAAAATCTTCAACGAAACCTGGGGCGACGTGTTGGTTTTTGGACTACCAGGGATGATGAATCGATTTGTTATCCTTGTTTTGTGCTTCGCGATAAGTATCGGTTGTTCTCTCTGCCTGTTGCTGATGGTATTACAATCGGAACGGTTGTTCGTTTTTATTCTCGACTTGATCGGTGTTATTACGATGGCCGGGTTTTGTATCTCAATCAGGAAATTGGTCTTGGGGTGTTTCGACTTCTTTATTCGGAATGTGGTCAGGAATTTTTCGAACCAAGCACGCTGCTTGATTTTTCAAAAAATTTTTTCCGACTTGATTTGTGGAATGTATCACTCTCTCATGAGCGTCTTCCGCATTTTGTTGCTGTTCCCCATGGTGCGTGTGGTCGTTTTGATCAAAAATACACTAGAATGTTTCCTGACTCTATTGGTGCTTGGGCGAATGGTTCTGTGTTTTTCTTACCGCTTTCTTCATTAGCCGATTCTTACACTATTATCGGTATGATGACGACGGTGCGTATTCATGACCATTGTTGGCTTCGATGCATTATTGGTGCCACCCATATGTTGGCGGCGGTTCGAGCTGCTGCGGACGCTTACATTCCGCCCTGCGATCAAGGAGGGGGTGGGGGTCACTCTTTGGTGCACGGCGAGACATTTTGATTTTTGGGTATGAGGCTGCTTTCTCACAAGGCACGCCTCTTTTTTTATTCAATTTTTCTGAGTATAGTGGTTGGTATATATGAAACAGTCTCAACTCTTTACCAAGGTCAGTAAAACCGCTCCGGCGGATGAGGTGGCGCTCAATGCGCAGCTTTTGATTCGGGGTGGATTTGTGCAAAAAGTGATGGCGGGGGTGTACACGTTTTTACCCCTTGGGCTTCGTGTTTTGAATAAAATTGAAGCGATTGTGCGGCGCGAGATGAACGCGATAGGCGGACAGGAACTTTTAATGCCAGCGCTTCACCCAAAGGAGTTGTGGGAGCAAACGAAGCGGTGGAATGAGGTGGATGTGTTGTTTAAGGTGCCTTCGCGGCATGGTGCAGAGTACGCATTGGGGCCTACTCATGAAGAAACTGTCGTGCCAACTGCCCAGGCATTTTTATCTTCGTACCGTGACTTACCGTTTGCGGTGTATCAGATTCAAACAAAATTTCGCGATGAGGCTCGGGCGAAATCGGGTATTTTGCGGGGGCGTGAGTTTCGTATGAAAGATTTGTACAGCTTCCACGCAACACCTGAAGATTTGCAGACGTACTACGAACAAGCATCACGGGCATATGCAAATGTGTTTGCGGCACTTTCTTTGGACGCGATAAAAGTTGAGGCATCGGGTGGGAGTTTCTCTAAGTTTTCACATGAGTACCAGGTATTGAATGCTGCTGGTGAGGATGTGATTTATTACTGCGCGGCATGTGGGTTTGCAAAGAATAAAGAAATTGTGAGTGAGGATTTGCAGAAGCTTGATGTGGGGGCGACTACTGTGTGTCCGCAGTGTGGCGGCGAGCTCCGTGTTTCGGCTGGTATTGAAGTTGGGAATATTTTTCAGTTGAATACGAAGTTCTCAGAACCTTTCAACTTGATGTATACAGATGCAGAGGGGAAGCACCGGATTGTATACATGGGGTGCTATGGTATTGGGATAAGCCGCTTGATGGGAGTATTGGTTGAGCAGTTTCATGATGAAAAGGGGATTGTGTGGCCTGAAGGTGCTGCGCCATATACAGTCCACTTGATTGAGTTGCAGCAAGGCTTGGGAGCTTCGTTGTATGATCAGTTACATCGCGCTGGAGTTGAGGTTTTATATGATGACCGAGACGCATCGGCGGGTGAGAAGTTTGCAACTGCGGATTTACTAGGTATGCCGTACCGGCTGGTGGTATCTGCGAAAACAAATGGAAAGGTGGAGGTGAAAAAGCGATCGGATGCCGTGGGTGGGGCAGAGATTCTGAGTGTCGAGGAGGTATTAGCTCGATTTACGGTATAAGTTCAGAAAAACGCTTGTATTATTGATCTTTTTTCCTGTAGAATAGGGCATATTCTTGTTGTGCAATGAAACTTTTTGACGCGCTTTTTAAAGACATTGGAATTGATTTGGGAACCGCGAATTCGTTGGTGTATATGCGCAATCGTGGCCTGGTGGTGAACGAGCCGACTGTTGCGGCAATTAATACTAAAACAAGCCAGATTGTGGCGATTGGGGAAGATGCAAAGAAGATGCTGGGGCGTACCCCGGGGCATATTTCGGTGGTGCGGCCGTTGGTGGGCGGTGTGGTTTCGGATTTTGAGAGTACGCAAGATTTTTTGCGCGAAGTGTTGCGGCGTTTGCGAGGGCAGTCACTTTTTGGATATCGGCGAGGTATTGTGGCGATTCCAAATAACTTAACTGAAGTAGAACGTAAATCGGTAGAGGATGCGGCGCTTGCTGCCGGCTGCAGCAAGGTGTATTTGGTTGATTCGACTATTGCGGCGGCACTTGGGGCTGGTTTGCCCATCGATCAACCGTTAACGAGTTTAATTGTTGATATTGGTGGTGGCACGACAGACATTTCTGTTATTTCTATGGGCGGTGTGGTGGTTTCAAAAACTTTGAAGATTGCCGGAGATAAGTTTAATGAAGATATTATTAAATTTGTAAAAGATGAATTTAAATTGGCAATCGGTGAATCAACGGCTGAGGCAGCAAAGATTGCAGTTGGCTCTGCCATTGCCATGGAGGATCGCTTGGAGACACTTATTCGTGGACGAGATTTTACTACCGGACTCCCGCGTGAAGTGGTGATGAAAAATAATCATGCGCGTCAGGCACTCTCAAAGTCTTTGCGGATGATAGTTGATTCTATTCATGAGGTTATTGAACATACTCCGCCTGAATTGGTGGGTGATATTTTGCGACAGGGTGTGTATTTGTGTGGCGGTGGGGCATTGTTGCGAGGGTTGCCCGAACTTATTCAGAAAGAAGTTTCAGTGGAAACGATTATTGCCGAAGACCCGTTAACGTGTGTGGTGCGCGGATTGGGGCGTATTGTTGATAATTTTGAAGGTCGAAAGGCGCTTTTGGATAATCCCTTAAAGCCCTTGGTAATTGCGTTATAGCACGTATGGTATGAGGTTGAGGCTTTTTTTATACGGAGGAGTGACAATGCTTATTGGGTTGTTTTTTGTGTACCCGCAGATGGTGCAAATGGCGCGAAGTCATTTGTTTTCACTTTTTGGAGCATCGTGTTCTTCGTGCGCGAATGTGTCGATAGAAAATGATGTGCTTCGAACTCGTATTGCGATCTCTGCTAAGACTGGTATGACACCTGTATTATCGCCAGCACGTGTTGATGCGTTTGTGTACTCTCGTTTTCCATTTAATTTGCACGATACTGTGTTTCTTGCTCGTGGGGCAGGGGATGGGGTCCGGGTGGGTTCAACAGTTGTAGTCAAGTCTGTTGGTGAGAGTGGCGTATCGAGTGGTGATAGTGTTCTTTTTGGTGTTATTTCGCGCGTGTCTACGAGTACTGCATTAGCTGTTACGGTGTTTGACCCTTCTTGGAAGTCGGAGGTGCGCATTGGGAGTGCTGGCGTGCAGGCGCTTTTGATTGGTGGATTATCCCCGAAATTAGCTTTTATTCCTAAAAATGCTTCTGTTGTGGTGGGTGATGTTGTGTATAGTACCGATGCTCGGTTTCCCTTTGGTCTTTCGGTTGGCCAGGTGCGTTCTGTTGGGGCTGGTAGTGATAGTAGTTTTCAAGAGGCTGATATTAAATTTCCCTATGATGCAAGTGATATTGCTGCACTTTCTATTTTTTTGCCATGATACAGGAACTTGAATTGGCAGCCGCATATCGATTTTGGAAGATTTTTTTACTGTGTGGATTTTTTCTTTTATTGCATGATGTTTTTTTTACTTCTGTTGTATTTGTGCGTGATGTACCATTTCTTTTTTTGTGTGTTGCGGCTTTGTTTGTTAGTGGGTTTGAGCTTTTACTCCTCTTGTTTTTTACTGTCGCATTTTTGTGCTCGGGTGCCGTGTTTGGGGTCTCTTCGTTGGCGTGTTTTGTGTTTCCGCTTTCTCTTTTTTTCCTCCGTCGATTTTTTTTACTTCAGCCATGGGTACTAAAAACTACTGAGATTTTTTTAATGGTGTTTGGGTTTTTATTTTTGGTAAATGGGTTTGGTGTTTTTTTTGATTATCCATGGATGTTTGTGGGGTATGTGCTTGCGGATGGTGTTTTATGCTTCCTGATTTTTTTGGTATGGTATAGCGCGTATGGCATCGAAGAATCGATATAACCAGAGTTTTGCTTTTGAGGAAGCTTTGGCTTCTGATGATGATTTGGACGTGGTGGAACTCCCTGTTTCTTCGGGTGTCTTTTGGGTTTTGGGTGCTTGTATTGTTCTTTTTTCTGGTGTTGTGGTGTATTCGATGCTTAGTTTGGGTATTTCTCGATTTTCTTTTTATCGAACTCGAGCACAGGCAAATGCTTCGGCCTTTACTCGCGTTGAGGCACCGCGTGGATTTATTGTTGATCGTGCGGGCGATATACTTGCTGATAATGCGGCTGCATTTTCGTTGTTTTTGGATAGTGGCGCATTTTTTAAAAACGACCAGCAACAATCTGCTACACTGCAAACTATTTTTGATGTTGTTGGGAGGGAGCCTACCGAGGTGGTGTCGCAGTTAGCAGCTCGCCAGAAAGATCAAATTTCAGACCCCTTGTTGATCGCTGAGGATCTTTCTGATTCCCAAGTAGTAAAGTTGCATGCGCTTACTGCGCAATTTCCGGCGCTTCTTATTCAAAAACGATATCGTCGGTCATATCCGCAGGGATCCGTTTTTTCTTCGGTTGTTGGGTATACCAGCTTTGCTACGGCTGATGATTTACGCGATAACTCCCGTATTGCCGCCACTGATACGGTGGGTCGATCGGGGATAGAAGCGCAATATGATGAAGTGCTCCGGGGTGTGCCAGGGGTTACGGTTACATTGCAAGATGCAAAGGGGAGTCCGTTGGCTCAACATACAAAAACAGATCCGCGTATAGGCCAAACAGTAAAACTTACTATTGATGGTCAGTTGCAAACGGTGTTGCATGATGCTTTGCTCAAGCGTTTGCATGCTATTGGTCGTACGAATGGGGTGGGTATGGCAATAAATCCCCGTACCGGGGAGATATTAGCTTTGGTTAATTTTCCAACGTTTGATAATAATGCTTTTTCTACTGCCCATGGATCAGCGGCGCGGGTGCAGTTTCTACAAGATTCTAACCGCCCGTTATTTAACCGTGCCGTGAGTGGTGTGTATAACCCGGGCTCAACCATTAAGCCGTTAGTTGGTATTGCCGCGTTGGCCGAACATATTGTTCCTGCGACCCGCGAATTTTTCTCACCAGGATATTTGGAAATTCCTAATCCCTACCACCCTGAAAATCCTACTCGGTTTTTGGATTGGCGATTTCAGGGTAATGTGAACTTATATTCGGCGATTGCTCAGTCGAGTAACGTGTATTTTTATATTGTTGGTGGTGGGGGGCGGGGCGTTACTGGTCTTGGTATTACCCGATTGCGTCGGTGGTGGCAAAAGTTTGGCTTAGGTGTAGTGACTGGTATTGACTTGCCAGGTGAGCGTGCAGGATTTTTACCCGATCCTGAATGGAAAGAAAAAACACGTGGCACTCCTTGGTTGTTGGGTGATACGTACAACGTAAGTATTGGCCAAGGTGATTTGCTTTTAACCCCATTGCAGCTTCTAGTGTATACGGCTTCACTTGCTAATGGTGGTACTTTGTATCGGCCGTTTGTCAACGCAGCTGAGCCGGTAAAGGTAAATGCAGACCTTACTTCTTTAAAAGAGTATTTTACTCATGCCCAGCTTGGTATGCGTACGACGGTGACTTCGCCAAAGGGTACTGCCCACTTACTTAATGATTTGGCAATGCCAGTTGGAGCAAAAACAGGAAGTGCTCAGATTTTGAATAACACGCAGGAGAATGCGTTTTTTATCGGATATGCTCCATTTGATAACCCTACGATTGCGTTGATGATTTTGGTTGAGAATTCAAAGGAGGGAAGTTTAAATGCGGTGCCTGTTGCGAAGGAGGTGTTTGAGTGGTACCAGAAGAATAGATTATAGCTAATAGCATAGAGCTTATGGCTTATAGAAATAATCAATTACACTTTTGTTATTCTAGACACCGATCTATATATTTAATTCTTACTTTACTATTGGCTATTAGCCAAACCCTAATGATTGTTTAAAAAGCTATACGCTCTTGGCTGTACCTTATATACTATTAGTATGAGTCAGTTGCGACAAAATTTGGTATCGGGCGATTGGATCATTTTGGCGCCCGAACGCGCGAAACGTCCCCATGATTTTTTGAAAAAAAATGTTGCACGCGTTCCCTCTGATATTGCTACGTGCCCTTTTGAAGATTTAGAGGCAACGGGTAATTGGCCTCCAGTTGTGGCAGTGCCAAAAGTTACCGCGTGGGAGGCTGTCATTATTCCAAATAAATTTCCAGCCCTTCTTCATGGCCCCATCTGTGCGCAAAAGTTTTCACACGGTCCCTTTTCGGTTATGGAGGGGATTGGGAGGCACGAACTTTTAATTGGGCGTAATCATACTGCTACTCTTGCTGAACTTCCTGCCTCAGAGGCGCTTCGATTATTTTTGCTTCTCCAGTATCATTACCAAAGACTTAAAACCGATTCGTGCTTGTTGTATACCTCAACATTTTTTAATTGGGGCCCAACAGCTGGTGCTTCTTTGTACCATCCGCATTATCAGATTATGAGCTTGCCGATTATTCCGCCCGATGTGCAGCACTCACTAAGAGGCTCCTCAATGTATTTTTCGACTCATCAGCAGTGCGCGCATTGCACGATGATTGAGTTTGAGCGAGAGCAAAAGAGTCGTGTTATTTTTGAAACGGAGCATGCGATTGCGTTTACTCCGTATGCATCAGCTGCTCCATTTGAGGTGCGTGTGTTTCCTAAACAGCATAGTGCGGTTTTTGAGGATACTCCTCACGATATTCTTGCTGAGGTGGTGGATGTGTTGGCTTCTGTGTTGCGAGCTTTTACCAAAAATCTTGAAGACCCTGATCGTAACTTTTTTATTCATACCGCACCTTTTCAAAATCAAAAAGCGTATGATTATTATCATTGGCATATTGAGGTTGTTCCCAAGATTGCCATTGCTGGAGGGTTTGAGTTGAGTACTGGGGTCGATATAAACGTGATTGATCCCGATTTTGCGGCATCTTCTATCTCCCATGGAATTCATTAAATTATTTTTTATTCGGCATGGACTTCTTTTATTGTTTGTCGCGTCCGTATTGTTTGTAGCGGGCGGTGTGGGACTGTTTTTTTTCTCGCACGTTTGGGATTTCCATTCATTGGTGGTTGGGGTTACTCGCGCTGGTTCGTATGTTTTAGGGTCTTCTCGTGTTCCTGTTGGTATAGGTTTTATGGGGCTAGTGTTTGTGGCTATCAATGGCTTTGTAATGTGGGGGTTGGCTTCTCGGAGCCGTTTTTTTGGTTTTTTTTTGGGGTGGGGGTCTTTTTTTGTTGCGCTCTTGATATTTGGCTATTTTGTTGGTATAGTTTCCCTACAATAATTTTTATGAGTGATTTTGCGATTATCGCAACGGGAGGTAAGCAATACCGGGTCGCTGTGGGCGATTTGGTGAAGGTAGAAAAGATAGTTGGCGAGCAGGGAGCAACTGCTTCTTTTGATGTTGTTTTGCTTCGCCAAAAAGGGGATTCGGTTGAGGTGGGTAGTCCTCACGTTGCTTCGGCGGTGGTTGCAGGAACTATTGTTCGCCAGGCTCGCGATCGAAAAAAATTGATTTTTAAGTATCACTCAAAGGCCCGATATCATAAAACAAAGGGTCATCGTCAAGAGTTCACGGAAGTAAAAATAACCTCTATCTAGGATAGAGGTTATTTTTTGCTTTTCAGTTTCTATCGTATTGTAGCGGTAAAGGCGCCCTCGGGAACGGTTATTTGTTCGCCCGGGAGTATGTAGTGCAGATTTTTTTCTTTCTGACCTTCTTTGTCGTAGGTGTCAGTGAGAAACATCACTGTTTGGGTTGGCATTGGTATTCCGTTTACCAAGGTACCACCTGCTTCTACGAAAATATATTTTGGGGTTTCTTTGGGAAGCGTGTTGATCGTGTGTCCCAGTTTTACAAAGTCAGCGGTAAAGGCGCCTTGTACCTCTGGGTTTTTTGCCCAGTGGATAAAGTACTGGTAGTAAGCGTTGCCTGCGGTGATTATGGCCAGCGCCAGCGTGATTCTTTTCAGGTCAATTGCATGAATGTGTTTATTGGCCGCTTTATAGGCCCAGAGTGCCCCTGTGGTTGCCACCAGCAGTACCGGGGGAATCATCAGGATCGCTCGTAGGGCATGGGGAATGCCTTCGTTTGATATTACCACTGGCAACCCTGCTACGAGTATCCAGCTCGTCAGGATTGCTGATGCTTCTTCCTTTTCACTAAAGTTCGGTTTTTTTATGGTGTGGAGGAGTTTTTTTACCATCTCGAGCAAATCTTTAATGGTAAGGAGTATGCCAATTCCAAATAAGAGTGCGACTGGTGCAAATAATTCAGCTGCGCCACTTATGTTGTGCCGCCAGTTTTGGTCACCGTGAGTAAAAAACATCGTAAATGTTTTTGCGATATTGATCGCAAGGTCTTGGAGTGGATGTGCGCTTGAAAATACTGAAACTTGTGATGTGCGGCCAAAGAAGCTGCCAGGAGTCGTTATAAAATAGTAGGCAAGTGGTGCAACGATAATGCACCCTGCAACAACTGCTAGAAGGGTTTTACCGATAATAACACCCTTCTTTTTTTGACTCCAGAGCGCAAGCGCAATGATTACAAGCCCTACGGCTGGCATCACTCGGTATGCAATATATGAATGGAAGCCTAACGCTAACACTGCTCCGGCAGCGAGACTCGGGAGAAGTGGCGATGTTTCTTTTTTGAGTGCTTTTATAAGTAGATATATTCCCCATACGGCAAAACAGGGAGCCATAATGGCGCGAAATCCAATGCGAGAAAATATAATGTGCCATACGTTGGTAGCCATTAAAAATGCCGCAATGAGCCCGGCTGTATTTCCAAGTAGTTGTTTTCCTAGAAAGAACATACCAAGTACTGTGAGTGTCCCGAATACTGTCGATACACTGCGCAAAACCCATGCTTCGCGAATGCCGGTGTAGTGCACGACGGCTGATTGGATATTTATAAACAGTGCTTCGCGTCCGTTGTTTTCTGGGTAGAACCATGAGAATTCTTTCGCGCGCCAGGCGTGCAGGCCATTGCTACCGTTCATTGCTTCGTCAGGGTAGAGACCCGGTGGTGTTGTGGTAAGATTGAAAATTCTAAAAAATCCTGCCACTAGCATTATGCCTACGAGAATGATCAGTGTTTTTTTATTCATATGTATTAATTCTACAGAATTACATGGCCATACCCTATTGGCTAGTGCTTGGGATGGGTTGTATACTTTACTGTATATGGCGGATTCAAAAGGCTCGCAACAATTTATAGAAGCTGATTTGCGCCGATTGGCGGCTGAGGTGCAGTCGCGAAAGGAATCTGGGCCACAGGAACTTTCTGATCGTCAGATTGTACGCGAGGCGATTGAGTTTGCGACTACCCAACCTTCTACTGTGTCACCTGCGGCATCAGATGATTCTTCGGTGCCTGTCCAGGGGCAATCAGATGCTTCGCCGCTTTTGCCAAGTTATTTACAGGATGCTACCCCTGAAGCACGACTTGAAGTGGAATATTTGGTTGAAGAAGCGTTTCGAGAAGGGCTTGATAAGGCGACTGCGCGCGCAGTGACTTCGAGTCCATATATCCTTGATGCCTTTCGTGATGCGCTTGCCGGGAAACTGCACGATGAATTGATTCGACAGGGATTACTTCATGAATAATGGTGGTTTCATAAAGTTCTAAAAGCGGGCAATAGTATATAATATATATATCGTATGTCCGAAACCTTTGTGTATGGTTTGATTTTTTTATGCGTGAGTATTGGTATTGCTATGGGGGTGTATTTTTTGTTTTCGTATCTTCGCAAGCAAGCAATTCGACGGGGTTTGTCATTTGTACTTCTTTTGATTCGCATTCAAAAAGATCCACCCCCAAATCCTGGTGCGCCTACAAAAGATTTTCGATTGGATATTGCTAAAACAGAACAGCTTTTAGGTACCTTTGCTTCTTTTAAAAAACCTATTTGTTTGGAATTGGCAGTTTCACATGTAGGTGAGGAGATTTTATTTTATGTGGCTGTTCCCCGGCAGTACAAAGAAACAGCCATCAAACAAATTCAGGCTATTTGGAATTCAGCGAGTGTCGCTGTGGTGACTGATGATTACAATGTGTTTAATCCCAATGGCGCGGTGGCGGCCGGTTACTTGATGCAAAAAGAGCACTATGCGTTGCCGATTCGTACCTATTCTGAAATCGGGGTTGATTCTTTTTCTTCTATTGTGGGTGCATTTTCGCGTATTCATGAGGTAGGTGAAGGGGCGGCGCTACAGATTATGATGCATCCTGCTGATAAACACCCAAAGAAAAAGGCTTTGCGATATATTATTGAATTGAAAAAAGGCAAAGAGGCAAGGCATGTGTTGGGATTTGAGACAAAAATAACATGGAAATTATTGAAGGATTTATTTATCCCTCAAACTCAACAACAAAAGGAGCAGCAACTTCAAGAAAAATCGATTGTTGATGAGGATGCGATAAAGGCCCTGGAGGCAAAAATTAGCAAGCCCGTGTTTGCCACGAATGTACGCATTGTTGCGTCCGCGCCTTCACCATTTCAGGCAAATGATTTACTTGATGGGATTGTAGCTGGGTTTGAGCAGTTTTCTTCACCACGTCGCAACAATTTTAAATTGGTGAAACCGCGGAATATGAAGAAGTTTTTGTATGATTTTTCATTCCGCATTTTTGAAGGTTTTCAGGCCATGAATTTGAATACTGAGGAAATTGCGAGTTTTTTCCATTTGCCTACTGCAACTATTGAAACTCCAAAAATCAAATGGTTGAAATCCAAAGAGGCAGCTCCGCCAGCAAATCTTCCTGTGACCGGAACTCGACTTGGCGTCTCGGTATTTCGAGGAGAGAAAAAACCGGTGTTTATTTCTGAATCAGATCGACAGCGTCACCTGTATGTGGTTGGGCAAACTGGAACCGGTAAATCTACATTTTTGGGCGATATGATTTTGGAAGATATTGTTCATGGCAATGGCGTGGCTATTATTGACCCTCATGGAGATTTAGTAGAAAACGCGCTTGGGTTTATTCCGGAGTCGCGACTTGATGATGTTATTTATTTTAATCCGGGTGATTTGTGGCGGCCGGTGGGCCTCAACATGTTGGAATACAATTTTGAAAAACCAGAAGAGAAAACATTTATCGTCAATGAAATGATGAGTATTTTTTCGAAATTGTTTCCACCAGAAACATTGGGTCCGATGTTTGAACAGTATATGCGAAACGCCTTGCTTCTTCTTATGGAAGATATGCCCAATGAACCCGCGACCCTCATGGAGGTGCCCCGGGTGTTTACGGATAGCGCGTATCGTGCGGCAAAGTTGGAACGGATATTTAACCCTGTTGTCATTGATTTTTGGTCGAAAGAGGCGACGAAGGTGGGCGGCGAGGCATCGCTTGCGAATATGACGCCGTATATCACTTCTAAATTTAACAATTTTACAGCCAATGATTATATGCGACCAATAATTGGTCAATATAAATCGGCCTTTAATTTTCGGCAGGTGATGGATGAAGGGAAGATATTGCTGGTCAATTTGGCAAAGGGAAAAATTGGTGACATTAATGCAAATTTGTTGGGCATGATATTTACAGGAAAGCTTCTTATGTCGGCCCTCTCTCGAGTTGATACAGTGCAGGATTCACGTCGGCCATTTCATTTGTATATTGATGAATTTCAGAATTTTACCACTGATTCTATTTCGGTGATTTTATCGGAAGCTCGTAAATATAAATTAACGCTTAATATCGCGCATCAGTTTATTGCGCAGCTGACGGAAAAAGTACGGGATTCGGTGTTTGGGAACGTAGGGAGTCAGGTGGTGTTTCGGGTGGGGCCTCAGGATGCAGAATTTTTAGTAAAACAGTTTGACCCTGTGTTTAACCAGCAAGATTTAATGAATATCGATAATCGTAATGCATATGCAAAATTATTGATTAATGGCGAGACCGCAAAGCCATTTAATTTATTGGTTGAGGGGCGCTCGGTTTCAGGGGGTAATCGTGATTTGGCCGAAAAAATAAAAGAGTATTCCCGTATGAAGTATGGAGCCGACAGACAGGTGGTTGAGGCTGATGTATTTAAGCGGTTGAGGAATTAGTGTATTGAATAAAGAATAATGAATTAAGAATTAAGGCTTTTGTGGGCACCTGCAGAAACCTTTATTCGTACTTCTTAATTCTATATTCTTGATTTATACTAGGGGTATCTATGATTTCCTATTTGAGCAAGGTTCCTGCTTCGCGTTTGACTGGGCGTGCGGTAGTGCGAGTTGATTTTAATACCAAGGATGCTTGGCGTATGGAGGCTGTACTGCCCACCCTTGCTCATCTGAAGCAGTACGCCGAAAAGACTATTCTTTTGAGTCACTATGGTCGGCCTGATGGACAGGTTTCTTCATTGTCGCTTCGTCGACAGAGTGCGCTTTTAACTCGAAAAACTGGCCGGTCGGTGGTGTTTGTGCCGTACCGAAAGGATATTGGTGAGTCCGTTGCGCTCGCATCAAAGGCGCGAAAAAAAAGCTTGGTGCTTCTTGAAAATATTCGCTTTTGGTCACAAGAAGAGGCTAACGTCGCTTCTTTTGCAAAGCAGTTGGCGACGCTTGGTGATTATTTTGTAAATGATGCATTTGCGGTGAGTCATCGCGCATGTGCTTCGGTGGTTGGTATTACCGCCCATCTTCCCTCATATGCGGGGTTATTGCTTGAAAAGGAATTAATTCATTTGCGTGCTGTTGTGGAGGATCCTGCTCATCCGTTTGTGGTTATTATTGGTGGAGCTAAAGCTGCTGATAAGCTGCCCGTTATGAAAAAGCTTAAAAACGTTGCTGATTCGTTTTTGCTTGCTGGAGCTGCAGCAAATACTATTTTGTTTTTGCAGGGAGATGCGGTCAAAAAATCTTTGCGAGACACCGATGAGGCAAGTTTAAAGCAGATAGGTAGTTTGTTGCGATATAAAAATGTGGTAATGCCGGTTGATTACCGGTGGGGAGGGGATGCAATTTATGATGTGGGGCCTAAAACGGCAGATATGTTTGCTGCACGTGTTGCTGCGGCAAAAACTATTTTGTGGAGTGGGCCGTTGGGACTTACCGAAAAGCCTGAATTTGCCGAAAGTTCTCTGGTTGTTGCCCGAGCGATTGTTAAAAATACACAAGCCATTTCTATTACGGGCGGCGGTGAAACGGTGCAATTTCTAAAGCAGTATAAGCTTGATAAACATTTTTCTTTTATTTCAACGGGAGGAAGCGCCATGCTCGAGTTTTTGAG
>CAZXZC010000011.1:16676-24754 GCA_964645125.1 uncultured Candidatus Saccharibacteria bacterium
ATACGACTTATATTTTCATAATGATTTTGATGGCAGGGCATCTGCCGCGGTATTTTTGGATTTCTTTCGTCAACAAGGTGGGAGTGATCGAATAGCAAATTATATTCCGGTTTCGTATCCTGTTCCGAAATCCTGGAAGCGGTTAGATTTTTTCAAAAAACCCAATGTGCTTGGTGGAAAAGGTAATCCCGCCATTATTGTTGATTTTCGCTATCATCCTTCGGCTGCATTTTGGATTGACCATCATGCAACGACATTTGCGTATCCTGCGTGGGAACAGAATTTTAAGGGCACTTCTTACCACAACTGGGATGTTTCGTATGCTTCGTGTTGTCGTCAGGTGGTTGATGTGTTGGCGCAACAGTTTCATTACAAACCCTCCGCGCATATTCGCGAGCTTGCGAAATGGCTTGATGTGGTCGATGGGGCTAAGTATAAAACTTCCGCCCAAGCGGTGTTTCAAAAAGAACCGGCGTTGCGAATTAGCCAGTATATTAATGAGTATTCAAAAAAAGGTCAGTCTTTGACGTGGCTTATTCGGGCGTTGAGTGAGCTTTCGTTGCGGGAGATTGCTGCTTCACCGCGCGTACAAGTCTCCTCGCGGCGGTTTGATGCACATGTGGGTGAGGCAGTTTTGGTGTATAAGCGGCTTGGTGAGTTGCGTGGCCCGGCAGTATTTACCGACCTTGTCCAAGCCCCTAAAAATATTCAGGAGGTTCGGTATGCCCCGTATTACTTATTTCCGAACTGTTTGTTTGCGGTTACACTCCGGCGTCGAAGTGATGGAATGTACCATATATCGGCAGGGGTTAATCCGTGGAAGCGTGCCGCTATTTCTGGTTTGAAGCACCCGCCTCATTTTGGAGAGATTATGAAACAGTTTGGTGGCGGCGGACATTCGCAGGTGGGAGGGGTGGAGTTGAAATCTTATCGAAAGGCGTTGGACATTTGTTCGTCTCTTTCGAAAATTTTCGCGGCTTCGAATTATTGATTTTTTTGTTTTTTTGTTATTATATCCGGAGATTTCTTTAGGAGGAGGTTTTATGCGTGCTTCAAATGCGCTACCGTTTTTCCTTGGCTTGCCTAAGGGCCTTGATTATTCTTGTGAGCTTGTGTGGGATCCTGTTATTGATGAGGTGTTATATCCATCCCTTATTGAATCTTCAAAGCTTCATCGTGAGCGTTCTCGGAGGCAATGTGAGTTCATGCGGGTTTTTATAGAGCGTGAGTATGTTTGCGGGCATCCATACGCGGTGGTGTGTAGGATGTTGTATCAACGTGCTCAAGATTTTGGTTTGCGTGTTCGTTTTAGGAGTTTTTGTGCCGAAATTGTGAAGTACCGCCGTAGACTCAAATCATCCGGTTTGCCTGTTTGATCCTTTTTCTCCGAACCACCGTTTGTGTGGTTCATTTTTTTCTCTATTTTTATACAATACTATCTATGAAAGAAATTATATATGCGGATGGGGGATCGCGGGGAAACCCAGGACCTGCTGCTTCTGGTTTTGTGGTGCAGGGTAAAAGTTACGGTGAATTTTTGGGTACGAAAACGAATAATTTTGCTGAATATACAGCGATTATTTTGGGATTGAAAAAATTAAAATCGATTTTAGGCACCACTCGGGCAAAGCAGGCGCATGTAGAAGTCCGGGCCGATAGTCAGCTGGCGGTGCGTCAGCTCATGCGTCAGTATAAGGTGGAGCATCCGGATATTGTGCCTTTGTTTGTACAAGTCCTTAATGCGATGATGGATTTTGCATCTGTTACATTTACGCATATTCCGCGAGAACAAAATAAGCAGGCTGACGCTGCGGTGAATGAGGTTCTTGATAAAAAGGCAAGCCAATAGGTTTTAGGGTATGGCCAATAGGGCATAGGGTTCAGAAAAAAAATACTAGTATTCTTTTTTTGTATGTCATTACCCAACTTGATTGGGTAATCAAGGTTTTCTTATTTGTTGAAATACATGGATCCCTGCCTGACGGCAGGCAGACTCGTCCACGCAAGGATGACAAACATTATTTCACCATACCCTATTGGCCATACCCTATGTTTATAACTTGTACACAAATAAGCTGGTGCCAATGCGATAGTCGGGGGTTGGAATGCCGCCAAAACCTGGTTCTTTTGCGCGACTGGCAGTAAGCCATCGGTATTCATCTTTCGGGTTTCTTTGAAAGTCCGCGCTTGTTGGCTGGATGGCTGATTGAATGGTATTGGCTGATATCACAAGATATTGAATACCGCGAAGGGCGGGGTTGCCTTTGTCGGATGACCAATACACGGCTTTATCTCCAAAATAATATTGTGCGTTTCCGGCTCCGAAGTAGTCGATTGCAAACTTTTCTATCTCTGGGTGGTTGCGCAAAAATTCTTGCATGCGTAGCATGTCCTGACCCCAATCGTAGTTGGAATCTGTCACGGAGCGGTAGCCTGCCTGCGTGCCCCCGCCTAATTGATTAAAGTACGATAGGAAGTATGGACTTGCCTGCATGGTTTCAAACAGCGCCCATACGCATAATACTGTAAGTAGAAGTGCTTTTATATAACTTCCCACAAGCGTTGTAAGTACTATTTTTATACTATCAAGCATGGTCGATCCGCGGTTAATTTGTTTTGGAGTTACCCATGTTCTCCATGTTCCTATCGCCAGGAGATAGAAAAATGGGGTGGTGGGGATGATGTGGCGGAATCCGATGTTTAAGGGGCTTTTCATGCTATATGCCCAGTAGATTGTGATAAAGAGTATGCTAATTGTGTATTCGGGGCAGCGCGCCGCGTAGGTGAGTATTCTTTCAAATGCGTTTTTTATTCCCTCTTGTCTGGTTGTTGTTATTTTTTTATATATCGCAATCATGAGTGCTATTGCAATGATTGCGAGGGTTGGCAGTGTTTCTTTCAGGGCATATACGGTTGGGAAATATGTTCGCGAACCACTTGCAGATACAATCCCTTCAAAGTAGTTCGTATTTCCGCCTGCTGCGCGTTGCGTTACCATAAGCACGCCAAGCATGTATTGGGCGAGTGGGCGAGTGAGTGGGTGTTTCGTTGCCCAGATGGTTGCGTCTGCAAGGCAGCGGTTTGCCTTACACATTTGTCCCTGTGGGGTTGGGCCATCCCCAAATGACGCAAGAATTGTTTGTGTATCACTCAATTGTTTTTCTTGTGGATAGTGGAGTGTAAAGAGTGCATACAGAGGGAATATTACGAGTGCAACGCCAATAACTCCGATTGCCGTGGTGCGTACTATCAGTAGCAGTGCTGAGCCCACTTTGTCTTGTATGAGTGGAAATTTTTGTTGATATAGTTGCGCAATCCACCATGCAGCGGCCATGACACCAAATGTTGGTATTAAAAGGACCGCTGAAAATTTACATACTTGCGCAATCCCAAATGCAATACCTGCGATGCAGAGCCGAGTGGCGCTTGGGTTTTTTAAGAAAGCGCTATATGCCCATAGGGCTAGTATGCTGCCAAAGGTAGCAGCAATGTCGGTGGTTACGTAGTGTCCGTGGGCGAGAATGTTGGGCGAGAATGCGAAAAGAAATGTTGGGATCAGCGCCCAATAATGCCCCAGGGATTTTTTTGCAAAGTAATAGAGCGCGATGATTGTTGCGAGTGTGAGGAGTATGGGGGCTATGCGACTTGCTCTGATGATGCTGTTTGCGTTATTTCCTTCTTCATATAAAAACTGGGTACCTGCTGTCCATTGACCATTTATGTCGGTTGTCCAACTTTGTTTATCGGTTGGAAAGTTTAGGTGCATGGGCAACAATGGTAGTCCGGCAAGCGCTTTTAAAAGCGGTGGATGTTCTGGGTTGAGTCGGTAGTCGAGGTAACGGACATAGCTGTAGCCGGCTGGTATGTGCGCTAATTCATCGGTAATTGCTGAATCGGTTCGCGCGGCATGCGCCATGAATGAGGCCGCAATGGTGATGATGAGTAAAAGATAGAACCAGGCAGGGAATACGAACAATTTTTTTATCATGATATATGTATCCTAGCAGATTTGATTTGTTTTTGGACTTTATTTTGGTACTTTTGTTTATTCTTCTTTATACTTTTATGTATGAGTATTGAGAATGATCGCCCAGTGGTTTCTGATGTGAAATCCGCATCTCGTAGTGACGCACGCGATACGGTTTCTCTTGACGGCGCTCGAGAAGAATTACCCGTACCGTTACCACCTATTGCTTCTGCTGAGCCGCTTATTACCTCTGCTACTGCCTCACGCAGTCGTCAGAATTTTGTGGATCGCGAAGGAGCTGCCATGGAGAGTTCTTCTTCTGATGATGTAATAAAAACAAACCCTATTGATACTGAGTCGGCGCATTATTTACACCGCGATTCTTTTCGTCGAGGAGTGCTTCCTGCTGATGGCTCGGTTTTCTTTCTTTCGACACTTCCGAAGCCTGTTGTTGTTTTTTTGTGTGGTTTTTTCTTCTTTCTTTCTGTGATATGTGCGACTTTTGGATTCTTGTTTCTTCGCCCTTCTCATGGCGAAGGAGGCCTTTCTCTTTCTGAGTTATCTCGGATGGTTTCTAGTGGTATCGGTTCTTTTGTTTCTCGAAGCGTGTTATTTTATCGACAATTAGCTGTGTTTGGAGTTTCTTCGGTGTCTGTTGTTCAGGAAACATCATCTTTATCGGACACGTTACTTGAATATGTATTAGAGGGAAGGGGAAATGAGCTTATTGCTCATGTGGAGCGGTTGCATGATCTTTTTACAACCCTCTCTGAGCAGTCAAAAGAATTTTCTACTTCTGTTGCCTCGGTATCGCGAATGTTTTTGCCAGCAGGGTTGGATGATTTATCTGTTCGGTTTTCACTCGATCAATACGGGGTTTTTATTGAGTCGATGTTGGCGTGGTTGCGTTTTCCCTCCGACCATCATATTGCTGTTTTATTACAAAATCCGGCTGAGATTCGACCGACAGGTGGGTTTATTGGTTCCTACGTCGATGTGGTGGTACGTGGGGGGCGCGTTGTTTCGGCCACTGTTCATGATATCTCTGATGTTGACCGTGTTTTACCTACTCTTACTGTTCCGCCAGCCCCATTACAGGCTATTGTATCGAATTGGCGCACCGCTGATTCAAATTGGTTTGCTCATTTTCCTGATAGTGCTGCTCGTACAATCCAGTTCTTAGAAGCATCTGATTTATATCGCTCGCAGGGAGTTACGTTTGATGGTGTGGTTGCCGTGAATGCGTCGGTTATTTCCGATGTGCTTGCATTGACTGGCCCGTTGTCGTTGTCTGAGGCTCAGGGGGACACCGTAACACGCGATAATTTTTTGTCGGTTATTCAAAAATCAGTGCAGAGCGCCCAGGCAAAAAAGGATCCGCATCCGAAGTTTATTTTGGAGCGCGCCGCACCCGTGTTTGTTGCACAATTGAAAAAAGTTGATCGAGCTCAGCTGAAGGCTTTGGTTGGTTCGTGGATTGTGCGTCGTGATGTGATGGTGTATATGAAAGACGCGCATTTACAGAAATTTCTTGATTCTGTAGGAGTTACTGGTCGCCAGTTTGAAATTCCGAGTAGTTTTAATGGTGAATACCTATCGTTGGTTGTTTCTAATATTGGTGGGCAGAAGTCTGATTTATTCATGAAACAGCGTATACTTTCTCAAATTCGACTCACTGATGACGGTACGATTTCGAATCATGTTGTTGTTGCTCGCGAACATACTGCGACCGATAAAGATGAATGGTGGTATAGGGCGCAAAACCAGGTGTATGTGCAGGCGTATACTCCGCCTGCGGTAAAGCTGGTGAGTGCATCGGGGGCCTGGGGGCGGACGGTGCCCGTGAAAGTAACGGCCGCAAGCGCTGGGTATTCTACAGATCCCTTGGTTCGAGATCTTGAGTCAAGTCTTCGCGTATTCCCTTCTTTTCCAGAGGTTTCCGGATATCGTTTTGGGGATAAAAATATTTTTGCATTTTGGATGAAAACAGACCGCGGCACTACCAGCGAGGTGTCGTTTGACTATACACATGATGCGTTAGTGACTCCCGCAGATGGCGTGGTGTATGATTTTGTGATTGAGCGTCAGCCGGGGGTGCCCAGTTCTTATGCTATTGAAATATCTGCTCCTTTGGGATACATTTGGAGGCAAAATCACCTCCCAGTTTATGAGTATTCTGCCAGCGACGCCCCTGCTCGAACCGTGCTGTCATTGGCCTTGCAAAAGTTGTAGCGATAGGTTGGGGGTTTGGCTGTAGGTTTTTTTAAAATACATTTTTTGTAAATTCCACTTTCTTTTTTCTTATGTCCGAAACGTACCCATTTTCACTTATTCGAAATTTCGTTATTATCGCGCATATCGATCATGGCAAATCCACGCTTGCTGATCGTTTTTTGCAGGTTACCCATACAATAGAAGATCGTCGTATGCGTCCACAATATTTGGACCAACTTGATTTAGAGCGGGAGCGGGGGATTACTATTAAAATGGCTCCGGTGCGTATGCATTTTACGAGCGCAACAGGTACGCGATATCTTTACAATCTTATTGATACTCCAGGACACAGTGATTTTTCTTATGAAGTGTCGCGTGCCTTAACCGCGGTTGAGGGCGCTATTCTTTTGGTTGATGCTACTAAGGGTATTCAGGCGCAAACGCTTTCAAATCTGCGGATGGCGCAAGAGGCGGGGCTTACTCTTTTGGCTGCAGTGAATAAGATAGATTTAGCGCCTTATGGGGTTTCGCATGTCATTGATTCGATGGCTGAGCTTTTGCATATTGACCCGCAGGATATTTTTAAAATTTCTGGCAAAACAGGAGAGGGGGTGCCGGAATTGCTTGAGGCTGTTGCTCAGAAGTTTCCTGAGCCGAAAAAATCGTTTTCTTTTTCTTCTACGGATGCAACCGCTTCTTCGAGTTTAATTTTTGATTCTCGGTATGATGACCATAAGGGTATTCTAGCGTTTGTGCGGGTTTTTGATGGCACCGTATCTGCTCAAAAAGAGTTGGAGCTTTTAGCAACCGATCAGGCGTACAAGGCAAAAGAGGTCGGTGTATTTTCACCAGAGCTTATCAAAGCTGATCATTTAAGCGATGGCCAGATTGGATATATTGCAACTGGCATTAAAGACCCTGGTTTGGTGCGTATTGGTGATACGATTGCCTCGGGTATTGCAACGTCTCAGGCCTTGCCTGGGTATCGTGAAGTGACGCCGGTTGTGTTTATTGCGTTTTATCCCGATGGTGATACGAATTTTGATGATTTGTATAAGAGCTTGCTCCGTTTGCAATTAAATGATCCTGCTCTTGTATTTGAACCAGATCACAATGAAGCATTGGGGCGTGGTGTGAAGGTTGGTTTTTTGGGTCAATTGCATTTTGAGATTGTGAGCGAACGACTACAGCGTGAATTCAATTTGGAGTTTATGACAAGTTTCCCCTCAATTGCGTATCGTATTGTGGAGAACGGGGTGTCGCGCATGGTGAAGCAAACGAACGATTGGCCAGTTAAACCAGATGCTGTGTATCAGCCCATGATTGCTCTGACTATCATCACTCCCTCTCAATATGTCCCGGCTATTATCGCGTTAAATACTATTTTTGATTTGCGGGTAGAAGAAACAAAGACGCTGGGAAACTCAATTGTGATAAAGGCGATCATGCCATTAGCTGAGCTGATTCGCGACTTTGATGATCAGTTGAAATCTATTTCCGCGGGGTATGCGTCTTTCTCGTATGAATTGTCTGGTGAAGAACGAGCTGATGTTGCCAAAATGGAGATTTTGGTGGCAAATCAGGTGCAGCCAGCGCTTACTCGCATTGTTCCGCGGCGCGATATTGAGCGTGAGGGTCGCTCTACTGTGGAGCGTTTGAAAACCTTGCTTCCGGCGGCACAATTTTCACAGGCGCTTCAGGCGCAGGTTGATGGTCGTATTATTGCCCGCGAAACGATTGCGGCTTCTAAAAAGGAGCTTGGAAATTTTGGTAAAAATGGTGGTGATAGGACTCGTAAAATGAAACTTTGGAAAAAACAGAAAGAGGGGAAGGCTCGCTTAAAAGAAACGGGGCGTGTTGATGTTCCTATCTCAGTGTTCCGTGAAATTTTGAAGAA
>CAZXZC010000012.1:0-5914 GCA_964645125.1 uncultured Candidatus Saccharibacteria bacterium
CTGCGACCCCTGCCTGCCGACAGGCAGGTTTCCGATGTGATAACGATAGTAGTGGACGTTACTGGACTCGAACCAGTGACCCCTGCAATGTGAATGCAGTGCTCTAACCAACTGAGCTAAACGTCCAACTCGTGGAACCACTATAAACAAAAAAGGCCACGGTTTCAAACCGCGAGGCCCTTTTTGAGTGTGGCAAGTAAATAATTACTCGACTGATACGGTAGCACCGGCTGCTTCCAACTTTGCCTTCATTTCTTCGGCTTCTGCTGGCTTCACGCCTTCTTTTACCGTCTTTGGAGCGGCATCTACCAAGTCCTTGGCTTCTTTCAAGCCCAACCCGGTTACTTCGCGCACCACCTTGATGACTTCGATTTTCTTGTCACCTGCAGCTTTCAACACTACGTTGAAGCTGTCTTTGGCTTCTGCAGCAGCACCTGCTCCTGCTCCACCAGCGGCAGCCGGAGCGGCAGCTGAGATACCAAATTTTTCTTCTAACGCGTGCACTAACTCTGCCAATTCAACGACCGTCAATTTTTCGATTTTCTCGATAATATCCTGAAATTTTTCCATGTGAGTAAATTAATAGTTTATGATGATTGTTTCGACTTTTGATCTAACAGATACAAGAAGGAACGGATTGGCCCAGCAATAGTGCCAAAGAGCTGACCCAAGAGAACTTCTCGTGGAGGCAACTGACCGATTGCGGCAACCATTTCTTTAGAAATTGGCGCTTTGGCAACGAGGTCGTACCCACCTAAGAGTTTTTCTGTTTGTCCTCCCTTTTCTTTAAAGAAGCGAAACAATGGACCAGCTACGGAGTCGATGCCTGCGGGAGCAAATACGGTGCCAACGGAAACTTTCGTGGACTTCATGTCCATGTCAATTCCCTGCTGCTTGAACATAACGTTCAGCAAGCGCTTTTTGATGACTGCCATTTTACCACCAGCAGCGGCAACGGCGCGGCGCAACATGCGCAAATCTTCAGCGGAAAGCGCTGAAAAATCCACGAATGCTAACGACTGCGATTTCTGCGTAAGTTCGGTTGCCAGTTTTACTGCTTCTTGTTTTTGAGCTTTTGTCTTCATATATGTCAAAAATGTCTCGACCTTGGGTAAAAATAAAAAACGCGCATCCTCCTAAGGCTGCGGCGAGTGCATACGGCATGGAAAAGCTTTTTATGGTGCTTCTTCATGGAATGCTCTCCCTCGGTAGGGCTTGTGGCACAAGACATTGCTATCTCTATGCCCGCCTACGGTCTCTAGGAAAGACTTGGATATAGTACGAAAAAACGGCCAAAAAGTCAAAAGGAAAAGCCGATCGCATGACGCGATCGGCTTTGGGTGTTTTGAAAGGAAGAGGGTTTAGGCGACGGCACAATTCTTTTGTAATTTTGCCGCCAGCATGAGCGCTGAATAGCTTCTCATACTCTTGAAGACTTTGTCGTTTGCTAATTCCGTTCCAATCTCCTGGGGTTTTTTAGGATACATCTCCTTTATAAAACCCCTTGTACGGCAGGATTGAATCAAGCTCATGTTGTCCTTTTTTTGTGGGTCAACATTTTCCAGAATCCATTCGTATTCTCTTTCTACACTCATCATATCCTGAACCAACGAGATGGCCCGAGGATACAATACCGGGTTAAAAATGATAGCGGCGGGTTGTGTGAGCTGCTCCCATTTAAAAAGCTCTCGTTCAAATGCTTTTTGACTCGCGCAGCACATGTTCATTGAGCCATCAGAAAGACTGAGCCATAACTGCAATGAATTATTGTGATTCTTTGCATAATAAGCCCTCAGATCTTTTATGGCCTCAACCAGCACTTCAACGTTTTTTATTGCTGGTGTTTCAACAATTAGAATATCGGGCAACACTCTTACTACTAGATTTACAAGATCTCTGGCGATGCTTGCATGTGGAGCATACCCCGTTTCATACCAAAGGGCGCAATTTGATATTTTTTTTGCTTGCTTCGTCAGCTCCGTTAAATCTCCTAATCTTTTATAACGGAGTGGATTGATGAGATTCTCTTTGTTTTCGACAGTTAATGAATTTGCCGGAAAAATAGACACCACATCTACCACCTCGGGTGGCATCAAGTGTTTCATTTCCAACAATCCATGCGAAAATTTTTCCGCCATGTACCCTTTCCACGCAAGAAGGATTGGTGCTTTCTTCATTCTGCTGTTTTCCCTTTCTTTTCAAAATAATTTTTTGAGTTGTTAAAAAACGAATTGGTATTTTAGCGCGTGCTAAAACTCAAATACTATGCAATATATTTTTGGAAAAAGCAAGACAGTTAGAGCCAAAAGGGTTTGGCCAATAGCCAATAGAGCCCGAGGATGACATGAGATCCCTGCCTGACGGCAGGCAGGCTTCGCATACGCTAGGGATGAAAAAGAAGCATGGATCCCCGCCCTGCCTGACGGCAGGCAGGTTTCGCGGGAATGACATACAATTTATCAATAAATTCTATGTCAATTTTCAAATACTGTTCCAGTTGGGCTAGTGAGGGTGAATTTTGCGTTGGTGATTGTGGTATCAGAAAATACTCCCCCGGCGGTGTTTTGTGTCGTCCCGAAAAATTGCACTTCTCCATGCCCTGGTCGGTATATCGGCAGTGTTATGGGAAGTACTACATGAAAAAACCAGGCGTAGCGATGGCCAGCGAGTAAGCGTGGATGCCCAGCAAAGGTAAATGTGAGATCACCCGCGCACCCATGTCCCCTATATTGATAGGCGTTACTTTCTCCGTCTTGCGGGTTTGGCGTGTCGCTGACTGCTACCACTTGCGATTGAGTTGAGGTTGATTCCACATCAAGAATCTCAAGTGAGCATACATTCGTGGCGGGGTTGCGGGAGTCGGTGGTGAAGTTGTTTGTCCAGAGGGATAGAGATGAAATATCCGCATCTTGCGAAACAATAAACTCTTGGCGAGCGCTATTGAGGGAACCTGACTGAATGTATGGTACAAATCCATCGGGCGCAGCGAGATCTTTTGCTGACGGCGCGGAAGTACTTCCAAATTCATCTTGCGCGCGCACGGCAATTATAAAATGGGTATCGGCCAGGTTTATGGGGAGCGATGCTGCGTTTGCTGTTCCTGCATCTTGCCAGGCACTTTCGGAAATCGTGGAGGTGGTGAGTTGCACTTGGTAGCGGATATCGCCATCGAGTGAATCGGGATCGGTTGTAGCGCTCCAGGTTGTTTTTATTGTATTGCGCACGAGATTAAGTGTTGCTTGCAGTTCCACTGCAGTGGGTGATTCGTGGGGTGGTGGCGCAGATGCACGCGTGTAATGGGTTACGTCTTTTATGGTTTGGATAAATTTGGGGGTAGCGGGATTCTCCCCTTCTTCGTATAAAGCAACAGTGACAAAATCTGAATCGGTTATGGTAGTAGCAACGGGAACAATGAAATGATTGCCTTTTGTTTGAACTACCAAGGCGCTGCGCACAAATGGATCTCCTGAATTTTGACAATTGGTGGTGGTTGAAAATGGCAGTATGAAAATTGTTTTGGTAGTTTGTGTGTTTTGATCAATGCATGTTTTACCTTGCAGCGACAAGAGTGCTGCGCTGTTGGGTATGGAAATTTGAGTGGTTATTTCTACAGGTATTTCTACTGGATTTTGATTGCGAAACAACATGAGTCCTTGGCGTGAGCCGGGGCGCACCAGGTGGGGCAAAAAATCCTGGGTGTCGTACGCGATTTCAAGTACTGTGGAGCTTGGGTTTTTGCCGCGACGGATGTCGGGGTAGAGACTAAACACCTTGAACAGGCCAGGCACTGTGATTGTGGTGGTTGCCTGTTGTTGCACCACTTCATTTTCATCTATTGCTACCACGTGCAGATTGTATGGTCTGCCAACCTCCTGGAGTTTATACATCGCTTCTGTTTGTGTTGTTGTGGCAATGGGCGAAGATACTGATACGCTGTCATCGAAAATTTGGTAGGTCATGCTTGAGCTTGCACTCGCAGTAGGCACACTTGTCCATGACAGATTCAACGACAGAGTGCTTGATGAAAATTCGGCGTTTACTTTCCATTGTGGTGGTGCTTGGAGCGTGCCGCCTCCATCTCCCCCATTGCCACCACCAGTTGAACCAATTGTAACTTCGGGATTTGGTACGGTACTGCCCGCAAAGAGCGTGGTGACGCCACCACTTGGCGCAAGTAGTGCAATTGATTGCGGCGCTTGTGTCGCGTCGTTTTGTTGAGCCTGAGGTTGCGGGGGTTGTTGCGGTGCTTGGATAAAGTCCCCCTTTACTATTCCTTGTGTGACTGGAAATGGATTTTTTTGTAGGGTCGTTTTTTTCTGCGATGAGGGATTTGTATTTTGTGGCGTTGGCGTAGCAGGGGCAGCCGATGTGATCGGGGGTGGGGGTAGTAATACGTGGGGCAGAGCATCTGCTACACTTGCGGGTTGTGGTGAAGGGAATATACCCGCGAGCGTGGTTTTTATTCCTGTGTACCAATCAGAAAGAGTTTTCACCACATACGCGGTTGCGTTTACGGTTGCAGTTTTTGCTTTTTCGTATTCACCAAGAGCTGAAAAACTGGGAATAAGGACTAATTTTTCCGGATCGTAATAGGCAATGTGAACAGGATAATCTTTGTTGACGATGGCATCGGCTTTTTGCTTTTGAAAGAGTCGCACGACACCCGCACCAACGGTAAGTGATTTTTTGGAAAGACGGGAGAAATACGCTTCGAGGATTGGGTAATTTTCTTCTGACATTATAAATTGATACCTTTTTTCTAAATTACTTCCATTTTTTGTATATTTTATTTTTACCAAGGGAAATTCTTTTCCAGTTTCATCTGTTCCATATCCAAACTCTTCATCTTCGCGGGTGATTTTTGGTGATTCGTATTTTGGGTCATTGATGGTGTCTTTGGAGAAAAAATAATGGTTGGAATATTCAGCGGCTTTTTTGATTGCGTCTTGGATGGTGGTAAACGAGGTGTCGGGGGCAATGCCGTGAGCGGTAAGTTGCGCGGCAAGTTTAAAATTACCCCGCGCGTAACGAGTGGTGTAGGTTTCGTATGGTGAGCCGTCATCGCCTGGCAGCTGAGCGTGAGTGTCGTCGCGGGTGTGGTCGGGAACGGTGGCGTCTTCTACTAGGTGCAGCGCGTGGCCTAATGTTTTGTATGTTCGCTCCTCGTCGCCTTCGGCAACAGCACGAAGCCCCCGAGCCCAGGTAAAGTCGCCGCCGTATCGCAGGTATTGGCTTTGGCTGATTTCATCGCCAATCCAGTTAACGGACGCTACCGGTTTTTGGTTGATGATGCCAATTTGTTGCAGGGCACGGACAACATCGGCAGGGATGGAACCGGTTTTACTTCCCGTCCAGCCGGTGTTGTGCACGGGGTCGTAAAAATGGTTGATCCAACGGGGAGATTCGTCTTCTTCTATAGAACCCTGAATGACCCACTCTTTTTGTTGCAAGGTAAGCTGGTCAGCTGGGAAGCTGGCATTATAGAATTCCACAATTTGGTCAGTGAGGGCGGGGTGGGTAGTGTTTTGATCGTAAGCGTATACCGGCAAAAGTCCCAATGAAAAGGAATATGCTACATAAATACTTATTATGCTAATCTTTTTCATTGGGATGTACGCTTAGATTTCTATAATTTTCCAAACACCGTTTGGATATTTTTCGAAGTCAACCAATAGCGGTTTTCGAATTAAAAAACTATTTTTATCTTCTGAATAGCTGCCCTGATTCTTTATTGCTTGCTTTAAAAGTTCGATTATTTGTAGTATGTTTTTCCGATCTGAAGTTTGTAAGCTCTGTAATTCCTCAGCCTGTTTGCGCTCGATAAAATACTTACTCGCCAATTCGTAGTCCCCTTTTTCAACTGCAGCAATGTAGAGTTGTAGTGTTTCTTGCGGGGTTTTGCCACCTACGGTGT
>CAZXZC010000012.1:6014-20241 GCA_964645125.1 uncultured Candidatus Saccharibacteria bacterium
ACTGCAGCAATGTAGAGTTGTAGTGTTTCTTGCGGGGTTTTGCCACCTACGGTGTCACGCATTTTTGCGGCAAGATTATTTTTTTCTGCTTCCTCGAGTGCATGCGCGAGAGCATCTACAGCTTTTTCGCCTCGGTACTGTATGTATACTGCATGGCCATACATGAGAAGAAACGGCGCAGATGCAAGTACAAAAAAACCGATGACAAACCACCATCGCGAGACTGAAGATTTTTTAACTGCATATACAGAAACTTGTTCCATGGGCTTGTTGTTCATAGTGTGAATGATGTGTGATTAAAAAATATATAAATTTTGATAAAAAAATTCTAAAGCGATACGGCACTGCACCATGCGCGCGACATATGAAATTTTCAATGACCGGTCGGTTTTACCCGCTCTCACCATATCATTTTTTGCATCATGGCGTAATTGACTCTTTTTGAAAAGTATTGTATTTTGTGGACTGCGCAATTTGTGCGTAGTACATTCCCAACTCACCAGTATTCGGAGGATTTATGCATTCCAAACACAACGCGGAAGAATGTGTCGAGCAACGGACTGAGAGATTTTTGAAAGAATACAGATTCCTGGCCGAAGACCTTCTTTGCTTTTTGCGATCCGAAAAAGCAACTTTGGGGCCCGACACTCAGAATATTTTGCGGGCATTCGATTTGCTTGGACAAGGTAATCGAATGAAGGATGGTGTGATTGAAACTCTTTTTTATTGTTTATACACCAAGTTCCCCGCTTAACAAAACACTCAATTGCTAGATATGTAAGGTAAGAGCACAGATCATGATCTATTCTTCTTACCTTATTTATCAATTCATCTTGGAGGGACATTTCTTATGACGCAAACGATGGCGGAACGGATTACGGAGTTTAGCAAAAAATTTCCACGTGAATACGCAGACGCGAAAGCGTTTCTGTGCGAGGGCAAAGCAATGCTGACCCCTGACACGCGCAAGATTCTGCACGAGCTGGGTTTCATGAACTCCAATAGCGAATTGGGGCTCGAGTTCACACGAACTTTTATGAACACACTCTACGCGAGCCAGCGTGGTCTGGCTACTTCATCAAACCTGTAACTTATGGAGGGATTATGATTGATACATCTACCGTAGATATCGGCAGCGAACAAGAAACACCCTATTTAGACCTCCCACTTCGACTGCAATCGGTCAAAACATCTACGATGTTGGCCTTTCATGTTGGGAATGAACTGCGTGAATACCATCGAGAAAATCCCCCGCTTTTCCAACAGATTGCAGAAACTGCACATCAACCCGTTGTTGATGGGAAGATTAAAATTCCACAGTCGGTTATGGAGTGGATTTCTGACTTTGAGCAGGCCACGCCAAAAGAAATTTTGGCTATCGTTTGCGAGTTCGCCCGAATGGGGGAAAACGGCTACGAGCTTGTATGGCCGGTTTTGACCGTCTACACTCCCCCACCAGCACCGGAACGTGACGGTGATGGTTTCCCGAATGTGTAACTGCAACAGATTGCACAATCTGTTGCACCCATTAACGTAAATTTTATTCTGGAGGATTATGCTGTATGGATACTTTGAGAGTTTCGCAGTCGGCACTGGATGCATACATTAAATTTGCGGATGGGATGAAATATCCCACTGAGCAGTTCAACCGCGACATAACCGCACTGGAATATCTGGCGATTGAAAGACCGGGATATTTTCAAAAACTCGTTGAAGCGGTTCGGGTTGATGAGGGCGTAGTGTCTTCTGATGACCTTGCAAACGTTATTTCATCTTTTGGCTGGACACGGGGGAAACGCCTGAGTAAAGAAATTGCCGGTTTGATCGACCGCGTTGCCGTTTCCAGCCGCATCACCGCAAACGGCCCTACGACACTTCGACTGCAGTCGCCATTTGCGCACGTTCATCCTGAAACGCGGCTTAGCCCGGCGCCACAGTCGCCTGCTATTCGCCAAACTGTTACCCTTTCTGTACACGGGTAAACAAACCCCGCGTACAGAATTTTTCATCGGCCACACGAGCAATCGTGTGGTCTTTTTTATTATCAGATCCCTCACATACGTTCGGGATGACAGAAGCAAAAGACCATTGGTTCCGCCAGCGGTCATTGGCTCCACCCTCTACCCTTACCTTAAAATCCTAAAAACGGATTGGGGCGGCCAGTGGATACCGCGGGGGTTGGGGTTTGGTACTCGCGAAGCGAAACGGCGCGGGTGATGATGGCTTGGTTAAACTGAATAGATGAAAGTGCGGTGGTGGTTTTAGGAAGGACAAGATCGATTGATACGGGATTCTTGAAAAATATGTAGTACGCGGCAGCGGCAAGAACACCTAAAATGACGAGCCAAATGAGTGCGCTTACAATACTGCTTGATGAGTTAGTCCGTTCTTGTTCAACAATAATGGCCATAAATTTAATTAGTGGTTTGGTAGTAGGCGCTTATGGTTGCGTCTACGCTGTATGCGTCGGCGTTTTCTTTATTTAAAGGGGCAAAGGAAATATTTTTGACGTCCATGACGCGAATATTATTTTCAATCCCCTGTAAAAATGCCTTGATGCCATTGTATGTTCCGGCAAGACGAACCTGGAAGGTAATGGTACCCAACGGCCTGCGCACAGACTCAGCAGCTGATGCCGATGCTTTACTTGAGCTTGCACTAGCTGAGGCTACCGGCGCGTTACCTACGGAAAATGACTGCACCTGCAAGCCGTTAGCTGCGGCTACGGCATTGACCTGGGCAATGAGACTGGCATTGTCAGCGCCGACAGGAATGGCAGCAGACACAATGCGCTGAGCACTGGCGCCACTGTTGTATGAGTTGATAAGGCTGTCGATGGTTTTGATATTTTTTGTTTGATTGTCTACAAAATCCTGGCGCTTATCACGCTCAGCCTTCACCAACATGGTTGCTTGGTACTCTGACTGAATGAATGTGAAATAGACTACTACTGCTGCGGTTAAAAACAATAGTGAAACTATGATGCTGATAAACCGTTTTGTTGATTGCTTCATGGTCGTGGAGTGGTAGTTGAAGCGACTGGTTGAGGTGTCCCAGCTTGCGGTTGCGCTTGGGTTTGTGCGGGGGTATTTGGTTGTGCTGCTTGCGGCTGGCCGCTTCCAGGTGTGGGTGTCGCGGCTACTGCGCCACCAAAAAAGCCGGGTCGCATAAACAGGGTAAGGTCAAACTGCCATAAGCCCCGCGAGTCAGCACTGACATTACTAAAATTGACTCGTGCAACATCGTTGCTTCTATCTTGGAATACCTTGAGTTGCTGTGAAAAATCGGCGAGGCTGCGCGCATAGCCAGAAAGGGTGACTTGATTTGCGGTCACATTCACCGCCATACGGGAAAAATACACAGAGGAGATTGTGGAGGCTTCGATCCAAGAAAACAGGGGCGACGTTATGACGTGCTTATCGAGTACGCTATTGAGGTTTTGGAGCTGCGAATAAAAGTTAATGAGCTGTTCTTGCTGCTGGGTGGAGTACTTTACAGAAAACGCAGCGATTTCTTTTTTCTTCTCTTCATTTTTTTGGGTGAGGTAGGTGTGGTAGCCATACTTGAGACCAAAAAAAATGCCCACGCTTAAAAACAGCATGGTGGTTGAGAACATCAGCAGTTGACCAAACCAGCCTGGGCTTCTGGCGTCGGTTGGCCGCCTACTTAATTGCTCGACTGCATTTTGTGGAAATGCCATAGGAAAAATTAAACGAATTCTTTTAAGACCAGCCCAAATGCCACAGAAAATGATGGACCAAGTTCACCAGCCACGGGTTCAAGCGCCGATGGATACGCAAACCGGAAAAATGGAGCCGCCTTTACCACGGGAACTCCGAGTTGCTGTTGTACGTATTTTTCAATACCGGCAAGATTTGCACTCCCGCCTGATAAAATAATTCGCTCGGGCTTAGCGCTTTTGGGAAACTGGGTTTGATAGTTATAAATGGCCTTCTTTACCTCTGATAGTATACCATCGATAAACGGCAACATAATTGTGGATAATTCATAGTTGGGTCCGGTACCCACGATGCCACGCTCACGTTTTAGGTCTTCGGCGCGCAGCGGCGACACATGGAGCGCATTGGCAAGTGACTGCGTGATGGTGGCGCCAGCGGCATCGGTTTGGGCGACGTATTTTAGGCCTGCGCCTTCGGCAAACACCATGCTGGTGGAGCGACTGCCAATGTCGACAATAATGGTGGGTGTTTTGTCGGTTCCAATGAGTGCTCGCAAACTGCTTAAACCTTCAATTTCGAGGGACTTTAATTTTAAGCCTGCCGCATGGAACATTTCTTGATATTTTTTAATCTGCTCTTGGGGTACAGAGATTAGTAGTATTTGCTGGTGCTTGAAACCTTTGTCGTCTTGGTACTCCCCTACTTTTATCCAATCGAGCGCGACTTCATTTATGGGCAGCGGAATATATTGCTTGGCCTGGTAAATGAGCGCTTGCTCAAGTTCGCTTGGTTTTAAATCGGGAAAGTCCAATACTGTGGTGAATGCGGCAAATGCCGGCAGCGAGGCAAGGGCAATATCAGTACCAGGGCGCATTTTTTCGATGAGACTATGAAGCATGTCGGCAGCATCGGTTTCGAAAATTTTAAAACTGCTGGTTTGGAGCACGCGGTTGGCGCGCACTAAGTGGCCATTGGATTCAAGCAAGCCGTAATTCACCAACTCTGGAAGTTGGGTGCCTGCTTTTACCTCCACCATTTTTATGGACGTAGTGCCGATATCGACCCCAACGTAACTGGGAAATACTTGTTGTTTGAGTGAGGTAAAAATCCCCATGGGATATAAGAATATACTCCTTAGTATACACTAAAATATATGCATTCATGGGTGACCACAATAATTCAAGTTGTCGAAGACAACTACTACAAAAGGAAATCCATAGCGAAGCGGCCATGGGTTACGGCCGCGCTTGATGTTTTCTTTCCTCGGTACTGCCCTGGGTGCGCCTTAGTATTGCCCGCGCATGGTACGGGCTGTTGTGAAGATTGCGCAAACCGCGTGAAGCTCAATACGAATTTTTTCTGTATCATGTGCCAGGCGCGACTTCCGACCAGTACCAAAATATGCCACCGTGACAGCCCCTGCGTGGTTGCGGCTGCGACCTCATATGACGAACTGCTTATTGAAAAACTAGTGAAGCAACTGAAGTTTGAAAATATTTGGGATGCAGCAGCACCACTTGCTTCGTTTGTAGTGAGTTATATAAAAAACTTCGAGCGCGACTTCCCTCCCCATGGCATCATTGTTCCAATTCCTCTTTCTGCGTCGCGGCGACGAGCGCGGGTGTATAACCAAGCGGAGGTTATTGGGCAGTTGATTGCCCACGCAACGATGATGGACTATGCTCCGCGCTTATTACGACGTGTAGTGGACAGCGCGCCACAAACGGAATGTGCTTCCCGCGCCGCGCGGCACACGAATGTGCAAGATATTTTTCGCGCGCGCTTCGATGAAGCTCTGCGCGATCGCCCGATTCTTTTACTTGATGATGTGGTAACGACCGGCGCAACACTGCATTCGGCGGCAAAAGCACTGCACGAGGCGGGGTATAAAAAAATAATTGCCCTGGCGGTTGCCAGGGCTTAAGAGGCCGTTATTTTATTTTTTTATTGAAAGCGCTCCAAGGCCGCTAGGCCGGTCTCACGTTCAATAAAAAAGAAAAATAACGCTCGTTGTGGTGTGAAGAAAATATTGAGCTTTGTACAGAACAAACTGCATGGGAAATTCCGTTGGAGCTTAATACTTTCTAATAGCAGGATGTTATATAATGAAATTATGCAGAATGAGTTTGAGGTTTCCTGGAGCGCGCCGGAATATGAGTACCGCGAAAAGGATGTAAGTTGGTATTGGAAAAGCATTATTGTTGCGGTCGTGCTTATTGCCCTGGCGGTGTGGCAACACAACGTATTGTTTGTGGTGTTTTTGGTTATTGGTGAAATTATGATTATTGTATTTGGGAATCGCCCACCGACGATTACGCGGTTTCATATTGGCGAAAAAGGATTTCGCATTAACGATGGGATTTTTCACCCCTATACCCAGTTGGAATCATTTAGTATTGTGATTCACGAACACTCTCACTGGGATGATTTGATATTGCACACGAAAAACCGCCTGAATGAGACGGTGCGCGTAAAAGTGCCAAAGGATATGCTTGCAAAAGTACACCGCTCGCTTTCGTTGGTGTTGGAAGAAACGGTGTATGAAGAAACGCTCGTTGAGGCTCTTGAACACTTTTTGGGGTTTTAAAATCGTAGAACGTGAAACGTAAAGCGTGAATCGTGTCTGCAGATCCAGTCGATTTTATTGGTCGATCTTCATTATTGGCTTTTGGCTATACCCTATTTACTCACTACTAAATACTATTTTGGTGCACCCATGAGGAATCGAACCTCAATTACGGGATCCGCAATCCCGTGTCCTATCCGTTGAACGATGGGTGCAAACTGCACAAATATACCAACCCATACTACACCAGATTTGCGGATTTTTACAAGCTTTTTGTAGGTTCGAGGTTTGAGGTTATGGGTTTTAGGTTGGGCAAAAACAACAACCCCCGAAGCAAGCTTCGAGGATTGTGACTGATGCCTAAAAAGAGTTGGCGCTGTCTACCCTCCGGCACTATCGCCGGATGGGCCGTAGATTGAGGGCACTTTGCCGCCCATGGCGCGCAAGTATGTTGAGAGTTGGCCGCGATGATGAATGAGGTCAAGCAACAAGTGCCAGAGCATGTCGCCTTTTGTTGTTTCCCACTTTCCCATGGAAGCACGCATTTCAGCATGGTCGTTGTCCCACATGGCCTCTGAGAGGGCCTGCACTTCTGATTGTAGAGCAGTAAGGCCAGCAGAAATGGTACTCACTACCTCTGCTTTCCCCGCGCTTTCGGGCAACATTTCGGTGGTGGAAAAATCCAAAATGCCGTTTTTGGCGACTCCTGGCAACACTGAAACTTCAAATGCAATAGTGCGGGCAAGCTGAAGGGCGGTTTTAGACTTTGGGTCGGGTTTGTAGTCCGCGTGCTCGTCGGGGATGGCGGCAATGACACGTTCAAAAATCGGGGCTTCTTCTGCTACTATCTTCAAAAAATAATCTTTGGTATTCATGAGAATGATTATACCAGGGTTTAGGGTATAGCCAATGGTCAATAATCAAAACCAAAACGAGATATATGGATACTCAACCCGAGTCCGAGTATGACAGAAAAAAGAAGCGATTGGACTCCTGTCTAAATGACAGACAAGAGAGGGATTACAAAATTTACTGGTAGCCGGCGGCTTGGGCGGTAAAGAGCTGGGCGTATTTGCCGTTTTTTTGCATTAACTGACTGTGACTCCCCTCTTCAATGAGCTTGCCGCCATCGAATACAAAAATTTTATCTGCGTTTCTGAGCGTGGAAAAGCGATGGGATATGAGAATAACGGTTTTGTCTTTTGGGAGTTTTTCCAGGGTTTCGAAGATTGATGCTTCAGATTCGGCGTCAAGGGCCGCGGTTGGTTCATCCAACACCAATACCCACGCCTTTTGCTGAACTCGAAACAATAAGCGAGCAACGGCTAATTTTTGATTTTGACCACCCGATGGTTCCTCTCCTCCAAATTCGATACCAATTTGCGCATCAAGTCCATTTTTATACTGCTTTGTAAAATCGGCATCAGCTTGATGGAGGGCTTTTTCGATATGCACGTCTTCAGCCGGACGAGTGGTATCTCCAGCGGCAATTACTTCGCGTAACAATAATTTGTATCTGCCGAATTCTTGAAATAATACGGCTAAATTTCCATACCAACTCGACAGATCTAATTCCCGTAGGTTTATTCCTCCCACGAATATTTTTCCTTTTGTTGGATGATAAAAACCGCTTAGCAACTTGGTAAACGTGGTTTTCCCCGCTCCATTAATGCCCACTACCCCAACTTTTTGTCCTGGCTCAATTACAAATGAAACGTTGTCGAGTGCTTTGCGCTCTTGTCCTGGGTATGTGAATGACACATTTTCAAATACAATACGAGGGGCAATTTTTGCTGGCAATGTGAGCCCCGCCGTTGGCGCTTCTACGAGTGGTTTGAGATCAAGAAACTTCAGTATGTCCTCTACATACAACAGATTTTCGTACTGATTTCCAAGACTCGAGAACAAAGAACGCACAGATCCTTGTAAATTCGTGACTGCGCCAACTAGAAATACGAGTGAGCCAATGCTTGTGTTTCCCCGAATTGTTTCAATAACAAAAAAGATAATTATTGAGGCGCGCACTATATCTCCAAAAAGACCACTCGCTAATTTATATCGAAACGCTTTGCGCAAATGCAACACTGTTTCGGTGCGGATTTTTTCAATAATAGAAATTGCTTTTTGAGCGAAAAATTCCAAGTTTTGGAAAATTCGCATTTCGGCAATCCTGCTTGAATCACTAAAATAACCGTACAGATGGTTGTACATCCTACTTAACTTGCTATTTCTGCTCCAAATAACAAATTCACCACGACCAAACACAAATTGAGCTACCAGCGATGGCGTGATCCCAATGAGCATAATTGGAATAATCCACCAATAGAAATACCCGAGGGCCGCGGAGGCAATCACAAATCCGAAGAGTCCATCAATTGCCGCAATCATTGCGTTTATAAAATTCAAAAGCCGAAACATTGACCGACTCGCTTTTGAAATTAAATCCTGGCGATCCTTATCTTCAAATGATGCGACATCGAGTGCAATGCGCTGTTTTATATTAATGACATCTAAACTGCTATCCAAATGGAATGAAAATAATTGACGTGCGTCCACTTCTGCGCGGCCAATTAATTCTCGAAGCAGTGGCACGAGTGTCCAGCCAGCAATAAATAGCAGCAAGTATGGGTGCGTGGCAAAAAAAGATACCACATCCTGTAGTGATACTATGCGAGCTTTCCCGAGTGTACTGATGGCATTAATGGCTTGGGCGAAAAACCAGCTTGCTACAAAAGATAAGAGCGTACTCAAAAACAAGGTACTGCAGAGCCATGTAAACAACAGTTTATGATCACGTGTTACGAGATGTAATGCGCGCCATGATGTACGTAAAAACTGCACTATTGATCTTCGATCTCTTTTTAACGCTACTTCTATGTCCATACAATGGGTGTTTGGTTAATCTTTATATTATACCATAAAATTAATAAAAAAGCAATATCTTGAGACGCATGGATTTTGTACATCGTTTATACTAAACATACATGAAATTCTTGTTTTTCACGGCTCTGCTGGTAGCGTGTTTTTTTCTGCTACTGCTTATTGGGTACACCGGTCAATTGGGCAAAACGATACGCGTGGATGTTGGTGGTGTACTGAACCAACAGCACAAAGATGTCGTTGGGCCGCCCATCAAGGCTACTTCTTCAAAAAAGCCTTTACAGGTCACGCCCACCACACCACCCTCTTCTTCCGCTTCCACAACCCACCTGCCTCCCCCACCCGGATTTATTGGGCCTACTGGCGACCCATTTGTGGTTGGACCGTCAGGGCCGCCGCCGGAATAAGAAAGCAAGGGTATAGCCAACAGCTAATAAAGAACACTGAATCCAGGAGACGAAATGTACAGTAATCCTGATTTTGGCTTGAAAACAAGGGTTATTTTCTGATATACTATAGATATAAAGCGGGATTCGTATAGTGGTAGTACACGTCCTTGCCAAGGACGAGGCGCCAGTCCGATTCTGGTATCCCGCTCAAACTTTCACTTCAAGCCGGTAGTTATAGACTTGCCAGTAGATACTTTATATTATGTGAAACCGTTATAATGGAATGACGGTGTTTTGGCCTGGTTTTCCTTGGGCTTTAGGCGTAACCGATACACCCCTTCAATCGTTATCTATGATAGAGCCAGAAGAACATATCGTGCAGCGTGCTGTGGCAGGAAATGCCGAGGCTTTTGGGGTGTTATACGACAAATATCTCCCCCAGATATATCGGTTTGTTCTGCTGAAGGTGAGCACCAAGCAGGAGGCTGAGGATATTGCCCACCAGGTGTTTTTAAACGCATGGCTCAATATCGCCAGCTGGAAGCCTCAAGGTTTCCCCTTTTCGAGCTGGCTATACCGGATTGCTCGCAACCGGATTATTGACTCATACCGGTCTTTGAAGCCTTCGGTGGCACTTGACGAGGATATGGAAACTCGATTTTCTGATATTTTTTCGGTCGCGACACTTGAAGCTTCTGACACCGCTCTTCTACTCGAGGACGTACAAAAAGCTATTACAACCCTCAAGCCCGAGTATCAGGATATTATTATTATGCGGTTCGTGGAGGATATGAGCATCAAAGACATTGCCGCCATTATTGAAAAAAGTGAAGGCGCGGTGAAATTACTCCAGCACCGAGCAATTGCTCAACTGCAAAAGATTTTAAAACATACTGACCATGAAACTTACTGATTTGCTGACACAATTAAAAAGGATTGAACCGGACGCGAATTTCGCGCGCGATAGCCGCGGCGTTATTTTGCAGCTTACTCCCTACCCCGCGCCAGCTTCGTGGCCTGTTCGTGCTGCGCGCTTTTTATTGGAAAATGTTCAAATTGCCAGCACGCTCGCGGTAACGAGCCTTGCGATTTTATTGTTTGTAAATGGTCCGGCGATTGTAAGCACCTTTTCGCCTTTGAAATTTACAAGCGTTGACCGCAGCGCAATTACTGCTGAGGCTGAAGCGGTTGATATCCAAATTCAACTGACAGACCTTGCTTACCATGAGCCGACAACGCCTACACCCACTGTTTCCGCTGCAGCAAAGGCATCTACTCTAACCGCCAAGAAAACCGGCACCGCACTCACGACAGGATCTACACAAAAAACCTCACTCGAAGCGGCTACCAGTGATATCGAAACTTCCGCAAGTGACTCGAATATTGACGACATCCTTGATGTGCTTGCGCAGTAGCACGCTTTTTTCTTTTTTACTTTATGCTTTCTTTTCTCGGTAATACCAAAAAATCACTCCTTATTGGTTTGGCTGCAATAGGTACGTTGTGTGTTGTGCCAGTGGTTCATGCTGCCGATGTGGCGGCAGCTGCCACCACCCCACAGCAACCGGTTGCGTGTAGCGCTGGATCGGTAGGTGTGCTAAGTAAAGCACTTTCTGATGCGCCTGATTTGCGCACCAGCCTGGCCGCTAGAAAAGATGCTTTACACAAGATACTTGAGTGCGCGCTTACAGAGGCTCTTGATTTAAAAAAAGAACTTGATGCTACCTCTGTTGCAACTGATGAGTTAAAAGCTCAGAAAAACGCTGCGAGTATTGAACTGCAAAAGAGCATTGATTTCTACCGCATGCAAAGTGGTCGCGTAGATGACTTGGGGCTGTACGCAACCCGGGAACTTGCTCGCTCTTTGAAAGAGTGGCGCACTGCTAACTATGCGTCCGCAGCGTCTGGTGCATACAACTTTATTATTTGGACCAGAAACCAAACCTTGTTTGCGGCCGCTTCAAATCGCTTTACCCAAGCCTCATACACAGCCACAGCCTTAAAAATTGTAGATAACGAGCAGGTGCAGAAGGTATTTGCAAAGCTTAACGATGATTTTGCCAAGGCTAAAGAATCTAATGCGCAGGCACAAAACGCGCTCTCCACGAACACTCCCCCAGACACAACCCTCGCGCTTATTAAAAAATCACTGCGTGACTTGTCGCAGACATACCAAGACTTTTTTGAGTTTAGCGACGCGGTGCGCACTATTATTCCCACTCCGTAGAGATACTGGTTTTGGTGGTTACTAGATCATCACATGCGACGCACACATAAAACCCCCACAGAATGTGGGGGTTTTATGTGTCTTACGTATATTGTAAGAATCTACCAAACTACATTACCGCTTCTTTCAAAAGCTTGCCAGCGCGGAATTTCGGCTTGGTTGAGGCTGCAATGGTGATTTCCTCACCAGTCTTTGGATTGCGGCCTTTGCGAGCTGCGCGCTTTGCAACACGGAAGGTGCCGAAGCCTGAAATGGCAACCTCACCGCCACGGGAGAGCTCTTTGACGATTGTGTCAAACACGCCATCCACTGCGCGACCGGCCTGGGCCTTTGTTTCCAACGAGGCAGCGGTCATGACCGCTTCAATTAACTGATCTTTTTTCATGAAAATATGAAATGAAAGTGGTGATACCACAAACGACCTTTCTATGGTACAGGAATAAGTATAACAAATACAAGGGTTTTCAAGAAGTGCTATATCAAACCTAGCGCGCGCATTATTGGCAAGAGATCGGGGTATGATTGGCTTTGGGTTACATCGAACTCCTGCATTGCTTGCTTAATTGTACTGCGAGCATTTTCCCTGTCCCCTTTTATAAAATATGCGACGCCAAGTTTTAACCGAGCCTCAGTGTCGTCTTTTTTGAAATCTAATGCTTTCTTGTATAACCCTATTGCCTCATCGACATGCCCTGAATCAGCAAAGAAGTTTGCAACGACTCGCAGCTCATCGTTATTTCTCCATTTTCTTCCGAGTTCAAGCGCTCTTTTTATATGCTCGTACCCTTTTTGGGGCTGATTATCGGCATATGCCACAATACCGTAATAAAAATTCGAGTCGGGAATGTTTGGGGCCAGCACCAATGCCTTATCGAGCAATTCAAGCGCGCTCTTATAATCTTTCTGCAGTGTTTTTGTCTTGGAAAGCGAAAAATATACTTCCTGGCGATTTGGTGATAATTCAAGCGCGCGAGCCGCATGTTCTTCTGCAAGACGACCGTATTCTTGCGGATTTATGTTGTAAATTTCGTTGTATAAATCAACAAGCAGTCCATGAGTTATAGCATCGTTGGGATGATCTTTAGTCGCCTGCTCAAATTGATCTACCGCATATGCCGCCTCCTCTTTTGATACTTTATCGGGGTTATAGAAGTAGGCCTCGGCAGTAGCACGTGCATAATCTCGCTGTAAATTCCATTGGTACGGAGTCAGTGTGCCATTTGCTGCTCGAAAACTTTTTGTAGCTTGAGTTATTTTGTTATGAGTGTAGCTAATAAATCCGTAATATTGATAATACGAAGCGAGTCCTGATTGATAGTTGATAAAATATGCGGGGACAGTGCATGCGCCAACGCATAATACAATTACTGGCCAACTTGGATTTGATTCTTGCACTTTTGACTGAGGCATGACTGCTTTCAGTTTCTTTTTTTGCCACCACACGCCATCTATGTATGCAGCAAGGACACCAAGCATCATGACGGGTCCTAAGGTTTCAAACACTACGCTGTTTCGAATGTGGTAGGCAACTATGCCGCCAACCACAACACCTGTAAGCACTCGATTATCGAGTTTATAACTTATATATGCGAGCACTACAAACAATCCTCCATATGCCAAAAACAAAGGCACACCACCTGTTACAAGATATTCGAGCCAGGCGTTGTGGGGCTTATCAAACCGTGTTTCTTGGTAGCCTGCCTGAAGCACTTTGGGGTTGTAGTATTTATTGAACACCACATTGAAATTCTCCCATCCAAACCCAGTAAGAGGTTGGGTTTTGAAACCTTCCCAGGCAGCATTCCAAGCTGCCAAACGTGGCACATTTTCATTTCCGGCAAAAGAAGTGCTTGCGATGCGGGATACTCCGGGAATGTGTTGCCACACACTGGCACTTCGAGTGAAGAAAAAGGTGCTGCCAGAAATAAGTAGGATCGCCACTGCCAACGCGTAGATCTTACGAGTTGCCTTAGGGAGCGTGGGAAAATGTGGGGGGAACAATACAAACCAACACACTGTACTTACTAACCCCAGCGCAAGACCCGCAATGTCACCGCGAGTTTGACTGTTTAGGATTGCGGCAATAAAAATGGCACTACTGACCGCAAGTATCGTGTTTTCTTTTTTGTTTATTGTTTGGTTTTTTAAGTTTTTTAGTATCACATATAAACACAAGAAAATATGGAGTAGTAGATAGCCTGCTAAAAAGGTGGGGTTACCGAATGTTGCTCCCGGTCTGTCACTTACTGCTTCATTAAGCAGTAAGTTTGGATACCACAACTGAGTAATTGCCAAAAATGATACCAGGATTGCTGCCGTAATCGAGCCACCTAGTATTCGCCTCCATTGCAGCGTATGGGCGCATGACTGGAGCATTACAAACAATGCCAGTATGTGCAGCCAGGTGAAAATGCCAAACATGCGCTCCTGGGTAGACCAAAAGCTGCGAACAAAATCGATGCCAAGCACTGATGTTGCAAGTAGT
>CAZXZC010000013.1:0-19210 GCA_964645125.1 uncultured Candidatus Saccharibacteria bacterium
CCCGCAAGCGCGTGTCGTTTATTTACATTCTCACCGCCCTGAACTTTTCGTATGTGGGCCATAAGCCAATCCATGCCCTTTTTGTAGAGGAAATTCTTTTTAAATAATGCCAGGCTTTGCAGATTATTCATGCAAAAATACCCTCACGTATCTTACGCGTGATTTCCCGCACTCGCCTTGTCTTTAATTTTACCGTATTGTCAGTGACTCACAACAAAAACATATCCCCAGAAATCATGCGCCATGAGGCACAAAGCGTGTATCGCATTCCTTATTGTATCGATATATTTTTATGAAACATTTTGATTTTTATGCAAAAAAACACTACTATCTGGAGGTATCTGGGGGCATCGTTCAATGGTAGGACAGCGGTCTCCAAAACCGCTAACGTGGGTTCGATTCCTACTGCCCCCGCAACCTATACAAAAACCCTCCGTGCTGGAGGGTTTTTGTATTACTTACCCGAAATCTTGCTTTCAGTGTGCGGGGTTCGTTTGCGACACCAGGGGCAGAATTTGGCGAATTCTATTTTACGACTCACCTGCTTTTTGTTCTTGCGGGTGTAGTAATTGCGACGCTTACAAACCTTGCAGCGCAATGTGATAAGTTTGTCTGAATATTTAACCTTAGCCATAGTGGGAAAACTATACTAGAAAAGCCTATAAAATGCAAACACTCTTACGGCAATGGGGGTAATAACGGTTTATTGGGGCTGTCATGCTCTTTTTTAACCCCCTGCTCCCCTTTCCACAGCCGCTCACGATATACATGCCATATTCCTACTAAAAGCATTATAAGAAGCAATCCGGTACGCCAATCAAGCCAGGTACGCCAGCTTGTAATTGGAGAAAGGGCAATATTGGTGTGGATACCACTGTCTCCAGCCCGAACCTCAAACACATCACCTCTATACTGGTTATAGCCATCGGCTTTTACTGTTGTGTAGTAACTACCGGGCGGGACCAAAAACGCGTAACTGCCACGTTTATCTGTTACTTGTGGATTCTGTTGGGCGTAATTTTGCGCGTCCCAGAGTTCATAGACTCCGGTGTCTGGGTTGAAGCCATACAACGACACCACCGCTTGCGGAATACGCACCTCCTTTCCACTTACAAGTTCGTAGACATATCCTTCAGGATCCACTACTGCCGTAAGGGCAATTTGACGAGTTCCCAAATCGGCGTCTTTGTAGCTAATAAGCGTAAGCACATCATAGCTTCCATCAACCACCGGCGCTTGTACATGTGCCTCAAAAATACCATCGCCGTCAGGGTCTGTGTACGCAAAGCTTTGTAATAAAAATTTTTGATCAATGTCTGCGGGTAGGTTCAGCCTGGCCAACGTTGCTGCATCAAATGAAGTAGCCAACAATTCCTGCGCTTTTTTTGGACTAGTGGGGCTACCAAACAATGGATTTGCAAAGACGAGCGAATCGGGCAAAGACGCGAGGCTAAATTGATAGTTATTTGGGGCTTTTGGTGTTTGTTGATCGGCAGCGGCGGTCGCACGACTACGTAGGACCATATAGCCCGTAACAGAGGCTGCCGGGGCTATGGGACGCACAAAAAGGTCGAGGCGCTGACCCGCAATAGTTTTTATAGTTTGTTGAAGATTCCCTCTTTCATCTAGATGCACCGCGACATCAAGATCTACTGTTTGCTGACCACCGCGCGCAAAGACTACCTCTTTTGGAATTTTATCTTTGAGCGATTTATCTAATGCGACGACTGGAATACCGGCAAATGATGGGAGTTTGGCTGGTGTTAGCGAATTATACAATGTGCCCGGCTTACTAAATGCGGGAGTTTGTAGTGCGGTACTCCCCAACGCGCCGCCACTATTCACTTGTCCGCCCGAGAGCGAAGGGATTTTCAGCGCAATCGTTTTTGATAACCCTGGAAGCACTAAATCTACACCACGCAGCTTTGGGAGTGTGGCGACTCCGGTAATATTTTGTGCATTAAATAACGCGGTAAGTGTTGGAAGTTGATGACTCAACGCATACACTCTTTGAGAAAGTGGTGAAAATACATATCGCTGTATGGCTGGTTTTGGCAACAATTCCCATGGCCCACGCAACGCAAGCGGAGATTCTTTTGGTATCACGATTGGAGTTACTACAGGGGTCGGCTTACGCCTCAAAAACTCAGGCGTGAAAAAATCGATTGTTTTTTTAATAAAGTTAAACAACGATGTTTGTGAACTTATAGTAGCAGTGCTCGTTGGTAATTGTTCGTGTAATTCTTGTTCAGTGGGCGTAAGTGATTTTTTGTAAATGATTGTGTCGTACACTGGATCAACTGTTTGCCCCCAGGCCGTGTAATATTTGGCATACACTATGTATGTTCCTTCGGGACAATCTCCGGCCAACTGACCTGTTGCACCACGGCAGAGATTCCACTGCTTTGCGGTGGCGTATGGCTCCTGACCAACAAGAGAGAAGTCGAGGTAGTTCGAGAGTGCCATAGACACGACATTTGACCCAGCAAAAAGCGAGAGATTCACGAGGGGCGAGTTTGTGTATATGGCTCCATTATTTATTACGACTGCCAAAGGCTCTTTGGGCTTTTCAAATGCATCAAGCGGCGGTCCGCCACCTCCGCCGCCGCCACCTCCACCACCACTCCCCCCGCTTCCACGTGTGCTTGCGGGGCGCCAATCGGTTTCTACTCTGCAGGTTGCGCAGTCAAAAGAAATCCGTCCGAAGGTGCTGCTGGCTTGGGTTGTGGCAGTACCACTGAATCTGCCGGATGAGCTTATAGTGACTCCAGTGAAGCTTATGTAGCCAATATTTTCTCCCCACGCATAGCCGCCGAGCGTTCCTTCGCCATTATTAGTAACTGCAGCGCGCGTTGAGCTCATGTTGATCCAACCGTAGTTTTGACTCCATGCATAGCCAGTTATTTTGGTGTCGGTTACATGAATGTTTCCGCCGCTCGTTCCAAAATTTACCCATCCAATGTAATTTCCCCACCCATATTTATAGTTTTGGCTGTTTGGATCGATCGTGCCGTCTGTTGTGGATGCTAATGCTGCTTTTGTAGGCGCGCCAAACAACGCAAGTATACTTGCGCAAAATACAACACAAGCAGCTTTGACAGCGCGTGCTTTCACTTTTTCTATCATACTTCATTTTTACTATTCTGGCGCCGTGTATAACCAAACACCCTCCGGAGGGGTGCGAAGGGTGTGGGTTTGTCAATTTATTGTGACTTCACTTTTACTTCTTCTTTGTGGAAGATGCGTTTGCTGGTGGGGCTGTTGACTGATAACTGTCGAGTATTTTTTTGATTTCGTCGTTGTCGGGATTGAGTTGTAGTACCCGCTCAAATGCGGCTCGAGCCTGTGTTTTCGCGCCTTTAGCATCGTAAATAACGCCAAGCAAATACAACGCATTCGAATAATCGGGGTAGAGCGATACTGCTCGTTCAAACTGAGCTTGAGCGATTTCTGGCTGATTGTTTTGATAGGCAATAAGTCCAAGCTGATATGCAAGCCCAGCATCAAGCGGTGAAAGAGCTTGGATTTCTTGGATCTTTGCGGCGGCTTTTTGAGTATCTCCCTGCTTGATATATAACTGCACCAACGAAAAGTTAGCAGGGGCATAATTTGGCGCAATGCTTTCAGATATTTTTAATGCTTCAAGCGCTTGAACAACACGAGATTTTGACTCGCTGGCGGGGCCTTTTGCATTTTCAATCACAACCGCTGCTGTCAAAAGCGCGCGAGCCATGTTTACTGGTTCTTGAGGATTTTTTGGGTTTAATTCAATTGCCTTTTTGTAGGCATCGACTGCATTTTGATCTGCACCAGTGGCGATTGGAATAATATTTTCGTAAATGTTACCGAGGTTGCTCCAGTTTAGTGGGTCTTTTGAATTTATTTGTGTGGCACGAAGCGCAGATTGTACTGCCTGGTATACCGACGCCTGCAAATCGTTTTGATTCGTTGCTCCTGGCTTGCCTTGACTTATCAGCTGACGAGCTTGCAACAAAAGTGCCTGACTAGCCGTGCGCCAGTATATATCGGATGTATTGTCCAAAGTGACCGCTCTGTTTAATTTTTCAAATCCACCAGAGAGATCTCCCGCTGCAAATTTTTGCAATGATGAGCCGTAATATACTGCCGCTGCGTATGAACGCATAATCAGATACCCGCCTGAAAGCGAACCGGCAATTATGGCGATACCCACCACAAACACCATAAATAAGTACCCTCGATTCATATCAGCAAAAGAAACTGTGCCTTCTAAGCCTATTGCCCGCAGCGCTAATCCCAAACCAACGAACAAAAAGAGCATCTGCACAAATGTTACGGGGAACAAGAAGAGTGCTACCGTACAGAAGAGTAAGCCAGCAGCAAGTGTCGCGACTGCAGGGTCCTGGGCGTTCCGAAGAAGCCTGAAACCACTTACCAGCAAAAAAAGTACAAATATTAATACCCCGATAGTTCCAACCGTGACAATACTCGTGAGCCAAAAATTATACCCCTGCAAGAAGGTATAGCTCAATAACTGTAACTGATTTTGATCTACCGATCGGTACAACGAAAAGGTGTAGGGGTAGGTTGCGGGACCAGTTCCAAATGCAAATCGCCATGAAGTAACTGTTGCCTTCACTACAGAAAAAGAACTACTAATGCTTGGGCGAATCTCCGTTGGTACGGTACTTAGCTGCGGCAAATACGGGTCAACAATTACAAAAAAGAGTGCGGTGGCAATAATAGCCAATAAAACACCTACGCTTCGATTTGCGGCAAATTGTACCCCAGCTGCAACCAACACTAATAATCCAATGCCGACCCATAAGAGTGGCATCTTCATACACGCCAAAAGCACCAATAACACCAACGAAAGGCCCACAAAAAATTGCTGCATCTTCCCAAATGATTGTTTATGGTACAGCGCAGATACAATCATTACGAACGCGGTGGCGCACACAATACCTAATCCCGCGAACGAACCGACTGTATTGAAACCAATCTGCTTTGCAAAATCCCACGGGAATATGAATAGTCCGGCAAATTCCAAAGCGGTAATGGCAGCAATAGCTGCTAGTACTGCGCTCACAGAGATGGCTAATTGTTTTAAATCCTCACGACGGAAGAAGTAGAAGGACAAGAAAAACGCGAGGCCATACAACACAAAACTTAAAAAAGAGTCGGGTTGCGATAGTGCGCCATAGACACTCACTCGAGGTGCTACCGAAAACAACGTGCTTATACCAACCACTCCCACGACCGCTGCCGCCATTATTGCCACAAATGACCGGGGGTAATGAATTTTTCGGTTATCAATAGCATCTACCAAAAATGCTACAAAACTCACGCCCAATAGTATTACCGCAAATATCAGCTTGTTTACATCGACTGGAGCAACTGTTACAGGGAGAAAGAAGAGCGGTGTAAGCACTGCCAGCGCATACATACAGAAACGACCGATGCCGAACCAACTGATACTTGAAAGTGAGTATTTTGGCTCTGTTGGGGCATATGAAGGCACTGGCACTTCCTCTACCCGAAACTCCGCTACTTCTTCATACGAACTAACCTCAACAGGCTGAAACTCTTGAGGCGTCGCATCGCGCTCCTCTTCTGGCACTACCGGTATTGATTTTCCGTATTTCATAGTGCTTTTCAGTATACAAAAAATATACAAAAACATATACCCATACCTTGCACTTGAAAAAAAGACGCGATAGGCAAAAAATAGTAGTACCTACTATGGAATCACAGAATCGTTTTAAAAATCTTGTTTTGGCGATTGTTGTTGGGGTTCTTATCGTTACCAATATGGTAACTGCATGGTACGCGTGGAATATTCGCTTGCAGCAAAAAGCGCTTTCGCAGCAATTGGAGTCTTTGTATATAAATGGCAGGGTTGTTACATTCTTGCGACTTTTTATTAATACGGTTCTTAAGGCTGAAACAGAGGTTGCGTTTCAAAAACGCTTGCAACTTGAAGATGCGGTGCGCGCCTTGGGCGATGATGAGGTTTCAGCTCAATGGAATCGATTTGTAAACAGCCAAACAGAATTGGAAGCGCAAACGAACACAAAAAATTTGCTCGGGTTATTGGCGGATAAAATTAAAGTAAGCGAACAAGCCGCGGGGAATAAATAGCCAGTAGGGTTTCGCGAATAGCCACTGGTATATAATCTATCAAATTAACAATATATTTTTGTATTTAACCTTGTAGGTGATCATGCTTTCTTATAGTAGCAGAGTGCGACTGTATGGATAGCGGGACGACCTACTCTGTAAATTCTATTTTTCTATTTGAGCCGATGGCCGGAATTGAACCGGCGACCTACTCCTTACCATGGAGTTGCTCTACCAGCTGAGCTACATCGGCTTAAAAAACCTGCTCTTTATACTAGTAAAAAAACGCCTTAAAAACAAGCTTGGTTTTAGGTGGATGTCTCTCTATTTGTTTAATGCTGCCTGCACCCGCCTTGTGGTTACTTCAATATCAAACGCACTCTCATTTACTGCAAATTGTTTCTGATCTATGAGCGTACCGTCTGGGCCGGTTACATATTTCACGCGCGTGTAAGAATCGGGAGTATTTTGATCTTCGTATGAAGTCCGCACTGTTATTTCGCGGATCGTTTGACCCTGAGAGTCGACGAACAGTGCTTCAATAATTCGAGGGCGAATAGTGTCTGCCTTGCCAGTCGTTAGATTTTCGTCATAATGCGCTACTATTTCCCCCGATGGTCTATCGCCTTTCGATGGATACAGTTCCTTTGCAATGGTCAGTTTTTTATTTTCATATGCTTGCCCCACTGGACCACCACGCAATGCGTCACGAGCCTGTGCTGCCCGAGTTGCATCGTCTTTGGCTATGGGTTGGGATAGATACGTACGTGTTCGAAAGTTGGTTTCCGAATCTCTTATTTCACTTGGCAGTCCCGGGGGCAAGTTTTCTGCTTTTGTAAGATGAAATTGCGTCCCCAGGTGCTGAGTTCGCATGGCCTCAAATTTTGCAGCAGCATTTGGAAATGTGCCGTTGATGCGGTCAAAATCGATCTTTTTATTCAATATTTCAATTTCTTTTATCGTTGGATTGTACGTGGCGATGTCATCATCATTTTTAAGTCCAAGTTCATTAGCGAGTACTTGGTCGGCACGCAAAAATGCTCGTATTAAAAGTTTGAGTGGAACCGAAGGATTCATGTTGTACTGTAAGCAATTGGCAACTTCTGCGTTGTATATGTCTTGGGGATTTGGTATATAATCGCCCTTTCTTATTCCCCCGCCACTGGTTGTCACGAGTGCTTCTTTTGTTGCATTTTTTATGCCTTGTTGCGCGTATTGCGCCCGTGCAAATTGTTCCAGTACAGCGTGATACCCAATGTGCTCAGGGAGCGTCTCGTACTTTTTTTCGGGAGTTTCTTTCTTTGCTTCTTGTAATTCTTCTAATATTTCAGCTGTTTGCTTTTTACCGTCTCGCAGTGGTTCGTTGTGGGTTAAACTGTATGCAATTTTCTGAAACCCTTGTTTCAATCTAGTAAAAAGACTTCCGCCTTCTGATTCATTTTTATCAGAATTTCCTGCACTCTTTTCTTGTTCGCGTCCTCCTTCGCCAAAACTCATATATTCTTACTATATCAAATCGCCTTCTGGAGCCACCTCCCGGATTTGAACCGGGGACCTTCGCTTTACAAAAGCGTTGCTCTACCAGCTGAGCTAAGGTGGCAAAACTCTAAAAAACAATACAGAAAATATACGTAAAAAACGGTAAAAAGGCAACGGTTTTTGGAAGCGAGATTACCTGCTAAAATGGAACAACCTATGGGGAAGTTTACTCACTTACATGTACACTCACACTACTCCCTGCTTGATGGGCTTTCAAAAGTACCGGAGCTGGTAAACCGGACAAAAGAGCTTGGTATGGATGCAATGGCGCTAACCGACCACGGCGCCCTCTACGGCACGGTTGAGTTTTATAAAGCGGCAAAAAAAGCCGGCATTAAACCCATTATTGGCGTGGAAACGTATGTTGCGCCCCGCGACCGGTTTGCCCGGGACGCAAACGAGCGGTACTTCCATTTAATTTTACTGTGCAAAAATAACACTGGTTGGAAGAATTTGATTAAACTTATTTCGGCCGCGCACCTCGAGGGCTACTACTATAAACCGCGCATTGATAAAGAGTTATTGGCGCAACACCACGAGGGGCTTATTGCGCTGTCAGCATGTTTGGGAGGCGAGATAGCACAAGCCCTTTTGACTCAGGGATTTGAAGAGGCGAAGCGTATCGCACTTGCATACCAGGAGCTTATGGGCGAAGGAAATTATTTTTTGGAGATCCAAAAACACATTCACCTTCCTGAGTCAGAAAAAATTGAAAGTGATATTGTGCGACTTTCAAAAGAAACAGGTATTCCCCTGGTGGCTACCCAAGACAGCCACTACAACTGCTCTGAAGACGCACAGTACCAAGACGTGCTTTTGGCGGTACAGACGGGCAATAAAGTAACGGATGAAAAACGATTTACCATGAGTGATGAGGATTTTTCGTTCGCGACCCCACAAGAAATGGAAGAAAAATTTTCGTTTGCGCCAGAAGCCTTAGAAAATACAGCTCGGATTGCAGATATGTGTAACGTGGAGTTAGAACTTGGCAAGGTACTGCTTCCGAATTTTCCAAAACCCGATGGAGTGACGGCCAACGATTACTTGCGGCAACTTCTTGAAGAACGGCTACCGGAGCGATACGGCATAGTTGCGCCGGACAGCGCCGTGCGTGCTCGTGTTGAATACGAATTTGGCGTCATAGAAAAAACTGGTTTTGCAGATTACTTCCTCATCGTGCAAGACCTTATCAACTGGGCAAAAGATCATGGCATATCGGTGGGGCCTGGCCGTGGGAGTGCGGCTGGCAGTATCATCGCCTACATTTTGAAAATTACCGATATTGACCCATTAAAATACGACTTGCTGTTTGAGCGTTTCTTAAACCCAGAACGTATTCAAATGCCTGATATCGATATCGACTTTGCCGATGCCCGTCGCGATGAAGTGCTTGCGTACGCGCGCAACAAGTATGGCAATGATCATGTGGCGGGCATTATTACATTTGGAACAATGGCGGCGCGGGCTGCGATTCGCGATGCAGGCCGGGCCATGGGAATGTCGTATGGGTTTTGTGATAGCGTGGCAAAACTTATTCCGTTCAACCCAACCCAAGGCATGAAGGAAGGGTGGCTTGATCAATGCCTCCGCGAAGTAACCGAATTAAAACAACTGTACGACACTGACCCGAATGCTCGCAAATTAATAGACACCGCCCGACACTTAGAAGGCGTCGCTCGACACGCGTCCATGCATGCGTGTGGCACCGTGATCTCCAAAGATCCTTTAACCGAAACGGTTCCAATTCAATTTGCCCCACAAGATAAAGACGTTATTATTACCCAAATTGAAATGCATGGCATTGAAGATTTGGGCTTGTTGAAAATCGACTTTTTGGGTTTGCGCAACTTAACCATCATTCAAGAAACATTGCGCTTGGTACGCGAAACACGCGGAGAAATTATTGATATGAGCAAAATCCCGCTCGATGACGCAGCGGCGTTTGAACTCCTTCAAAAAGGAGATACTACCGGCGTGTTTCAATTTGAATCTGGCGGCATGCGAAGATCACTCAAAGAATTGAAACCTACGGTGCTGGAAGATTTGATTGCTATGGTGGCGTTGTATCGCCCAGGCCCAATTGAGCTTATTCCAAGTTTTATTAATCGCAAGCATGGCAGGGAGAAAATTACGTACTTACACCCTGGGCTTGAGCCGATCATGGGCACCACCTACGGCATTGGCGTGTACCAGGAGCAGATGATGCGTATTGCGCGCGATTTGGCTGGGTACTCATTGCCGGAGGCAGACACACTGCGTAAAGCTATTGGAAAAAAGATTAAATCACTCCTGGAAGAACAGCATGAAAAACTGGTTAATGGTATGTTGGCGGGTGGCATTGATAAAAAAACAGCTGAGGCAATTTGGGACTTATTTCCTCCCTTTGCACGATATGGATTTAACAAATCGCACGCAGCCTGCTATGGCCTTATCGGATACCAAACAGCATATCTCAAAGCCCACTACCGCGGTGAGTTTATGGCGGCTTTGTTTAACGCGGAACTGGGTGATATTGAACGGGTTGCGTTTTTGGTGAGCGAAGCAAAACAAGCGCATGTGACTATTCTGCCGCCGGACATTAATGCGTCTGATGTGTATTTTACTCCCGAGGGTGATGCCTTGCGGTTTGGCATGCTGGCAATTAAAAATGTGGGCGAGGAAATTGCTAAAGCTATTGTGGCTGAGCGGGCACGAAATGGATTGTTTAAGGATTTTATAGACCTAGCGACACGCATGCAGCATAAGGATTTTAATAAAAAATCTATTGAGAGTCTGGCGAAAACTGGTGTGTTTGATAGTCTTGGTATCGATCGAAATACTATTTTGGTAAATATTGACGCAATTATCACTTACTCCACCGCCCTGAAGCGCTCCGCGGAAAACGCGAAAAGTAATTTATTTGGTGGAAAGATGATTTCAAACCCTACGCTTGCACTTGAAGCAGCCCCCGCAGCCACGACTCAACAGCAGCTTGCATGGGAAAAAGAACTTTTGGGTTTTTATTTATCTAATCACCCATTACAGGCAATGCAAGAGAAATTAAAAAAATATCGCATCACTCCCCTGGCTGCCGCGGCAACTATTAAAGATGAGAAAAAAATATTCACGAGCGTTGCTTTAATTTCAACTATTAAAAAAATCGTGACAAAGTCTGGCCAGGCAATGCTGTTTGCCACATTGGAAGATTTAAGTGGTACCCCCTTAGAAGCCATTGTGTTTGCCCGAGCCCTCGAAGCAGCCCCAAATGTATGGGTAGAAAACAATGTGGTTGCGGTGCGGGGCAGGATGTCATATCGCAATGGCGAAACAAAAATGATTTGTGAACAGGCTCGGATTATGGAGGCGTAGCTCAAAAATTTCACCAGATTCTGTATTTACAAGACAAAAACAGCCTGTTGTAACAGGCTGTTTTTGTTTCCATATAAAGACTCCGCGTTCGGGATTGACGTTTCCTGACTACTTCCCTTCGGTTCGCTCGCGAAGCTTATCGAGCAAATGCGCTGCATATTCCTGGCCACCCAAACCAAATGCCAAGCCGCCGGCAAGGGCAAGCATGCCAATAAAGCCAAGCACGAGCATATTAATAATGGATTCTGCTACATGCAGCTGCGCAAGAGCGGCGAAAAACCCAAATACCACAATTGCCCACCACACCAACGTACCCAAAAAATTACCCGCGTGAAGCTTGGCGGACATAACCGACCCAGCCACCAGACGACGCAAGAAGTGACCTAATACAAACGAGGCGAGCATGATAAGTGCGGCCGCGATGACATTCGGTACAAACCCAATGACATTTGTCAAAAATTGCGTTAACCCAAATAAATTCAACGCATCGGATACGGCCAATAAAAACACCAGCACAATAAACCAGTACACAACCCGGCCAACAAAATACGATGCCCGCAACTGCATGCCGGCTCGTTTTACGTATGCCGCCATCCCAAGCTGGCTGAATAATTCATCAAACTTTACTGCTTCTAAAATGCGCTCTATAAGCGCAGCCAAACCACTCGCGACGATAAGCCCCAAGATAAATACAACTGCCGCACCCAAAATATTTGGAATAAATGAAACGACACTTTCCCATAACCGCTGCAAAGAAGCCACAACCACGTCTGCCCATCGGGCAACAATAAACATAAAATGTGAAAAATAAAAATGAGTATAAAAAATTCGACAAACGAATCTATACATCTATAGTAACAGATATATATTCTTTTTCGTGTGAATAACTTAATTGTTTCTATATGTTGAATTTATTTTATAATAGTAGCTATGGGTATTGAATTACCAGACTTTAAAAATTCTGAGAATACGCAGTCGCTTCTTGGTTCGAAAATTGCACGCGTTATTATTGTTTTATTTGGATTGATTTTAGTTGGAAAAGCTTGGTTATTAAGTATTATTCTATACGCTTGGGTTGGAAGAGTTGATTTTATTGCAGTTGGATTCGGCGTGCTCGCAACTGTCTTATTTTTTTTAATTATTCGGCTGTCTGCTAATTTAACTGGATTGCGTTTTTTTATTATCGTCCTTATAAATCTGTTACTTTTGTTTTTGCCCACTTACTTATATGTGCTTGTATCGGGCATCACTAGGAGTGCGAATTGAGTATCTTTGGGTCTATAGTCAGCAATACTCTATGGTAAAGCTACTCAAAAAAGTCAGGCCCCTGTTCTACAATTTAGCGAATACAAACAAAATACTGCAATACCTGTTGCTCCAGGTTTAATAAGTAATACTTTTAAGTCGGGCAATTGATAGATAGCATGATCAAAGAAGGCTGTGAAAATTGTGATGGCGTTAGAGCGATATCTGAATAAAGTTTCTATTTTTTTAGTTGTGCAAAAAGTGCACAGTACTCACATTCATCTTTCCTGCATCCATTTTCTAAAAATACCCCTGATACCACATTTGCGATCATGGTACAGATTGTCTGGTAGAGTTGTGTAACATCTTCTGGAGAAAACAAAAAATCATGCGCGTGGTACTTCCCTTTTTCATCCGGTTCTACAAAATCAATTCTTCCAACATCCATACTAAATCCAATTCCAGAACGTTCAAGAAGTAGTTTGTAAAACAACAATTGACGCGTGTAATTTCCGTCGGCGTTTTTTGTGTTTCCTTCCAATTTGTTTTTACTTTTCTGTTTACCGGTTTTGTAATCTATGACCCGCACACTCTGCCCTCCACCCACATTTGTTTCAAGCACATCAACTCTATCGAGGGCGCCGTGAAGCTTAATGTCGGCTTCAAGATTTGGCGCACAATCTGCAGCAGTTACTACACCCGATACTCGCAGCTCTGTTTTGACCTGCCCATAATCTTCCCCCTTCAAGTTTTGTATATATCCGGTAATGGCTGCGGTGCCCTTTTTTATAAATGTGCCGTAATCTGCACCCTCCAATCCCTCGGCTTGGAGGTGTTTTGAAAATGACGCGATAGCAGAGGTGACGTCAAATGTTTTTGAAATGGCGAATAAATCAAATACATCTTTAAGTGTGGCATGAATGGCGCTTCCGTACCGCTGCGATCTGCTTTGAGCAGAGGGTAAGCCCACTATATTGAGGTAAAAATACCGAATGGGGCACTCGAGGTAATTATTAACAGCGGTTGCAGATATTCCTCTGTCATACAAGCGACTCATAACATAGTCTGGGGTGATAAGCGGTGAAGATACTGATTCTGCAGTATTTGCATATCCTTTTGTAATGGATGCTTGATACTCTTCTTCATCAATAGGCTTCTCTTTTACTATTTTATGCTGGGGTAGAATTTCATCTATAAATTGAGATGGGAGGGCAGGCTTGCCGTCTTGCCGTATGGTTGCGTAGGAAATGGTAAGTCCTTTACGGGCGCGGGTCATGGCTACATAAAAGAGCCGACGTTCATCTTCAGTACCAGCCTCTTCTTTTGACTCCCCTGTTGTTTCTAACTTTATTAAATCGGGAAGTGTTATGGCGTCACGAGTAACTCTGCCGCCCCAGTGGCCGTCTGCGGCACCTACCAAAAATACATGGTCAAACTCTAGACCCTTGGCGCTGTGAGCCGTCATAAGCAACACCCCAGACGACTTGGCAATACTCGGCGTGTACGACAGAGCAATGCCGTAATTTTGCAGCGCCTGTATGTGTTCTGACACTTGTACAAGCGACAGCCCAGGAGTGTCAGTTTGAAGGTTTTGTATTTCTTGAAACAGCGTGCGGATTTTTTCTATCACATCGGCTGCATTTGATTGTGACTGAATACTTGCGATATACCCACTTTCTGCAATGATGCGCTGGCACAGTTCGTCTACGGGCATGTTGTGACTGTGTTTTTTCCACGATAAAAGCATTTGGCCGATGGAGGCGATTTTTTGTACATCTTCCACTCCCGATGCTTCTAGTACGGGGGGCGTGTGCAGCTTTTCTAATAGGGAACGTTTTTTTTCTTTTGGTTGGTAACTAATGATGCGCACAATATCCATTGGTGGTATGCGCCAAAAATCAAAGTGAAGTATTTTTGCCAATAGCTCATCTTCCGGGTCACGGGCGATGTATTCAAGCAGTGTTAGCAGTTGCATAATTCGAGTATCTGCGAGTACATTGCCTCGCGATATAACATGATGCGGTATGCCGCGACCCCCAAGTACTTTCGCGTACTCTCTTGCATCACGATTGTCGCGGTACAAAATAGCAATTTCTTGCGGTAGGGTTCCGGCATTTATAAGACCTTCTACTTCACGGGCAATGTAATAGGCTTCTTGGTCTGATGTTTCGAGTGGACAAATAACTGCGCGTGCTCCTGCATCAGAATGTGCGGATTGGAGTGCCTGTGATATCCCTTCGCTCAGTTCAGGTATAATAGCCCCGAGACTACGGGCACGGTTGGATATAACCCCGTGAGAGGCATCAAGTAGACCCTGGGTCGAGCGGTAATTGGAAGAAAGTACAATAAGCTTGGCCGTGGGGTAGAGTTTTTTGAAGTATAAAAAGTTTTCTAAACTTGCTCCCTGAAATCGGAAGATTGCTTGTTTTTCATCTCCTACAATAAAGAGGTTTGGATTGTTGTCATAGCTTGCCAAAAGCTCAAGTACTTTGTTTTGCGCGTTGTTGGTGTCTTGATGTTCATCAACTAACACGTATTGAAACCTTTCATGGAGTAATTGTAGGAGTTCAGGGGTTGATTGCAGCGTTGCGGCAACTTCTAAAATCATGTCGTTAAAATCGTACAGCCCTTTCGCGCGAAGTTTTTCTTGGTAGGCTGCGTATACCGTCGCCACTTGCATATTTTTTTCAATATTTTTTGCTTGAGTCAAAAATACTCCCTTCATCTGGCCAGCGTACTTGCCCTTCTCATGAACTTTATTGGGTGTGTCTTCGAATGTTTTTTTTGATACTGCAACGATGCGAGAAAAGTTTTTTGGTGAGATGCCTTCGCGTTTTATCTGCGAAATAGTGCTTTTTAAAACTGGCACGTACCACAATGGAGTTGCGAATGGTTTTAGTAACGGCACATCGATTTCGGTTAGCACTTCTTCTAATATGTGCACGAGCTGCACCTCATTGGCGCTTTTGCGACCAATGAGCTCTTGGAAGTATTCGGGGTAGGTGGCGATGATATCATTACAAAATCCGTGAAATGTTCCAATCCATACTTTGTAGGCAGCTGGGCCAATGAGCGCATGTAGGCGAGTTCGCATGTTGGCGGCGGCATTTTCGGTGAACGTAAGAGCCAGAATGCTTGAGGCAGCAGTATCGGTAGTGCGTAAAATATGGCCGATGCGTAGGGTTAAAATTTGAGTTTTGCCAGTACCGGGGCCCGCCACTACCATGACGGGGCCATCTATGGTATCTACTGCCTCGCGCTGGGCGGGATTTAATTTTTGATATTTGATTTCGAACTGATCGGTATTGTACGGCACGGTAGTATTCTAGCGAGTTTCTTACTTCTGGCAAAATATAAAAAACCGCTCGCATTTTTGGCATAAACGCGGGCGGTTTCATCTATTCGCATTCTCCCTCCGATATATAGCCCTCCATCTTCCCTCCTTTTGAGGAGGTAATAACAAAAGATCGTTGTTCCTTGGGAATCAACACTCCAAACACCGTCATTTCGTTTGAATCTTCTGGGAGTACAAGATATAAATATCCATTTTGAGACGGTATGCGAACACAGAGTTTTGCCTGCGGACACGACGAAGATGTTTTTATTTGCACTCGCTTTTTGGTTGGACAGTATGAAACCGTAGCAACCACATGCTCTGTTACTGTCATCTTAAACAGCGCGGGCGGCGAGTAGTCGTATCCATCGTAGGCAATAACAGTTACGTAATACTGACCAGGCACTTCATACTTGTGCGTACAACTCAAATACGAAGTGTAGCTTTTTTCAATTATTTCTCCGTCATCAAAATACGCCGTAACCTTTTTTATTTGGTCATTATCTGGGTCAGTGACTGAAACTTGTACATACGCGGTTTGATCAGATGCTACCCATACATCGCTCCCATACTCACTCACCTTCACCACTGGCGGGTTATTAGGAGGCAACACGACGATGGTTGCCGTGTCTGCTTCCGATACTCTTCCGTCTTGTGTGGTAATAACAAGTGTTGCCACAAATTGCCCCGTAGAGGCGTATTGATGGGTAAAGTACGCGGTTGCAGATTCGGCTGTTATAGTGTCACCAAAATCAATTCGGTACTCTTTTATTTCTTTTTCAAGTGGGTCGTATGAACTGCCACAATCAAAATCAGTACTCACACCAACCCGTGTTGTAGTGCTTGCCAGCTGCACAATTGCCACAGGCAATTCATGTTCGTGTTGCCCATACGCGCATATGGGCGCTATCAAACCAAGCACGCAGAGTATGCGTATCACTTTCATAGCACCTCCTTAAGACTATCTAGGTATTAGAGTGTAAAAGATGAGAGTATATATCGAATACTAACATTCCCATTTCATTGACTCTCTTGAGTTTGCCTTGTTTTTATCGACTATACTCTCCTCACCTCACTATACACCCCTTCCATAAAAAACAAACATGGCTGGAGTCTTAAAAAAGACCCCAGCCACTGATCGCTTGATTACTGAATAACTTTTACAAACCCGCTTGCCTTGCCACCAAATGATGACTCGGCGGTGAATGTAATTGTTTTTGCAGTATCGAGCTTCAACCCCTGCACGTACATACCCGAAGAACTTGCGGTGAGCACAAATTGCTTGTCGGCGGCAACGCGCTGGTTGTCTTCAAATAATTTCACACTAATTGCGCCACCACCAGAAAAACTCGATTCTGAAGCATCGACATGCAGCGTTTTTGTCTTACCCTTTATGGTGTAAGACGCTGCAACCTTGACTACGTCTGCTATGTGTACCGAGGTTGCAACAACAACTGATTCTACACCTGGTGCGACTACCGTAGCCGTTACAGTGAATTCACCGGGGACTTGATAGATTCGCGTACTTGTCACTGTTGAATCGCGCTCAAATACTACGGTTGTTGACTCCTTTCTATCTCCCCAATCAAGCGTCACCGTTGCCGGGTAGGCGCCCGATGGATTGGTGAGCGAAACTGCTACTTGAAGCGGCTCTGCTTTTTCAAGTGCGTAATCGTTCAATACGGAAATTTTTACGGTTGGAGCTGCACGTTTTGGCATCACCATCGCTGGAAGTACAAATTCACTCGAAACTGCATTTCCGTTCTTTACTACCAAACGAATTGCTGTTTCGTATGACTTCACAAATCCAGCCGATGGGTCATTGAAGTGATGGGTTATTATCGAACTTGAAAATGTGCCGCCAGTTTTGTCACCAAAATCAAGCACCACATATTCCAGCGCATTTACCGAACAGCCACAATTGACTACCATGTCACTGTCTTGGTGAATTACTCCCCCTTCTATGCTTGCGCATGCAAGCGGAGCAATAGTTTGATCGCTTTTATACAACGCCGCAACATCGAGTAGTTGAATACTTGATGAAACTGGTGATTGTCGCGTTGTTTTTAACAAGAGCGCCTTTAATTGCGCGCCTGATAGATTTTGATTGTGACTCCACTTCCCCTGCGCCCCGCCTGTCACGAGCGGAGTACCAAAGGATGTACCACTCCAACGCCTGTAGGGCTCATTCCCAAACTCATCTGGGGTAGTTTTTGGTACATAGGTAGGCCGAGCGACAATGACATCATCACCCGCCGCCCATATGTTTACCGCGGGGCCAAAGTTAGAAAATCCTGACTGGCCACCATTGCTATCTACCGACCCCACACACACCAGATTTGAAAAACTGAGTGACCACTCGGCCGGGTAGGCATGATCACGCGAAGATCCGCCAATGCTTTTATGGTCATTCCCTGCAGCTGCAACAATAAGCATGTTCTTGAGTTCGAGTTTCGCGAACATTTCAAACAGGAATTGGCTGTATTCCTTAAATCCGAAGCTGCAGTTTATCACGAATCTTTTTTCGGGGAATTGAGCCACCAGCAACAGAATATCTTCGATTCCCATCCCCGTGAAAACAGCGTCGGTCCAGCCGTTGCCATCCAAAATATGTACACTTATTATTTTTACTTTCCCCTTTTGCCAACACACACCCGCCATTCCTTGTCCATTGTTACCAGTGGCGCCTATCAGAGAAGCGCAGGCGGTTCCATGACCGATGGGGCCATCGTATTGAGTGTTCTGAGGCCTGTTGGAGTTCACTAAAATAGTGTCTCGTAAGTCCGGATGATCGAGATCAATCCCAGAATCAAGGACAATAGCGATAACACCTTCGGCCGTCGTGGACACATCCCATGCTTCCGGCATGTTGTGTAAGAACATGGCGTACGAGTGGGGGTTTGAAAGTAGTGGATCAGTTGGAATGACATACGCTTGGCCTACAACATTCTTTTCAAAAAAGCGTATGCCAACGTCTGTGGTTAATGCGATTGCTGCTTGTGCGGTTGTTCCACTACATTGATACCGAAACCACCGACCACTTTTTGTGGTTGGCAGCGTGGAAATAAGCGCGGCAATGTTGCCTACCAATCGCGCCTCTTGAGTTTGCACAATCGCATCGCGTCGGCAGACTAAAAAATCAACTGATTCAGCCCCAAAAGACTTTCCTGTTTGGGTATGTCCAAATCCTTTCGGGACAAACCCGCAGACCAACAAAAGACAAACAATACCTGCAACAAATACTAATCGTTTCATGTGTGTCCTCCATATTCATATTTCAAAATTGACCGTTCTATCGGCACTTGTAAGACTTGCGCGTCTTAAAGCCAAGCCGACCTAAATCCCACCCTAGCGCAAAGGGCTTCAATAGGCAAGGAATTACTCTTCTATCAGTTCTGGTAAGGCTGGAGACTCTGGCAGTGCCTGCACTTTGCCAAGCTTGCGCTCTATGGTGCGGCTTTTCGAGGCTGCATCTTCAATGGTGTTACTGGCCTCTTGGAGTTTTTTATGAGTTTTATCAAGCAAGTCACCAAACTTCCCGAATTCGGTTTTGATGGTTGATAAGAGCACCCACACTTCGCTGCTGCGCTTTTCAATGGCAAGTGTCCGGAAGCCCATTTGTAAGCTGTTTAAAATCGCCCAAAT
>CAZXZC010000014.1:0-17125 GCA_964645125.1 uncultured Candidatus Saccharibacteria bacterium
AAAAGAGCCGTGAATTAAATGGCAAGGTACGTTCCGCCATGATCTACCCCGTCATTATTTTCGCCGCCACCGTTGGCCTTACGAGCTTTTTAGCATTCGGAATATTTCCGAAGTTGCTGCCTATTTTCGCGAGCCTGAAGGTTGAACTTCCCCCCACGACCAGAATTTTGATCCTCACGGTAAACTTTCTAAAAGACTATGTGTTGTTGGTGGTTGCGGGGGCAATCGCGGCAATCATTGGATCCCGAATTGCCGTAGCGCGCAGTGCCAAGTTGCGACTGCTGGTTGATCGCCTGGTAGTATCAACCCCTTTGGTAGCCAAGCTGGTGGTGAATGTGCAAATGGCAAATATCACCCGCATCCTAGGTCTTTTGTTAAAAGGGGGTTTGAATATTGTCGAAGCGGTGCATATAACTGCCAATACCTGCGAAAGGCTTATTTACAAACAAGCCCTCTTGAGCGCTGAAGATGAAATTAGAAAAGGCGAACAGCTCGCGCAATATTTGAATGATCGAAAAGAGCTATTTCCAGCACTGGTTTCAGGAATGGTAAAAATCGGGGAAAACACGGGCAACTTAGAAGAAAACCTCTTTTACTTGTCTCAATACTACACCGAAGAAGTCGATAGCACATTGCATGACTTAACCAGCGTTTTAGAGCCATTGATGCTTTTGCTTATGGGTTTGATTATCGGCTTTGTTGCTATTTCTATCATCACCCCGATCTATCAAATTTCACAAAATATAAAATAGGTGATAGGTACATAGGTTTGAGGTTGTGGAAAGAATAAAAAAATGAAACCCGAAGACACACAGAACAAGAACAAACAACGAGCCGGTTCGAGTTTGATTGATGTGGTGATTGCTATTGCCATTATTGCGTTGCTTTTTAGTGCGATTTACGCGGTTTATTTTTCTCTCATCGATTCAATAACGAGTATTGAGTCACGCACCGCTGCGTCCCAGGCTTTAGCCGCGACACTCGAGGTGATACGAGGATTACCCTACGACCAGGTGGGAACGGTGGGTGGCATCCCTGCCGGTGTCATTCCACAAAATCAAACATCTACGATTGGAAATTTTTTATTCAATATAAAAACCACCATCCGAAACATCGATGATCCATTCGACGGATCAATCGGCGGTACACCCAACGATACCGCGCCAGCCGACTATAAACAGGTGACAATGGAAGTGTCGTGTCTGACGTGCACAAAGTTCGCGCCATTTCAATTTACTACCACGGTTGCCCCAAAGAATTTGGAAAACACGGCCATTACCGGGTCGCTTTTTGTAAACGTGTTTGATGCTGCTGGTGTTGGGGTGGGAGGCGCAACGGTGCATGTGGTGAATGCGAGTGTAACACCGGCCATAGATTTAACCGACACTACCAATGCCTCAGGTTCACTGCAGCTCGTCGGTGTTGCAACGAGCACCCAAAAATATCAAATTACCGTATCCAAAAATGGCTATTCAAGCGAGAAAACCTATACCCTTGGTGACGCGGGAAACCCGAATCCGGTAAAGCCGCATGCAACCGTAGCATCGCAAAGTGTCACGAGTATTAGTTTCGCGATTGACCGGGTGAGTACGCTCGCGCTTAGCGCCACCGACAATCTCTGTGTTCCTATTGCAAATCAATCAATCGCGCTTGCAGGCGCCAAAATAATCGGCACAAGTCCTGATGTGCTGAAATTTTCAACTACAACCGCAACAGATGCAAGTGGGGTAGCGACCATGCAAAATCTGGAGTGGGACACCTACGCAATAGCTGTTTCTTCAAGCACTTACGATCTTTCGGGCATGTCGCTGCCCACGCCCCTTACCATAAACCCGAGCACCACGAACTCGTTGGGGATAACACTGCAGGTACCCGCGCGCCCAACGGTGCAGGTATTTGCTACTGATACTGATACTGGTGCGCCGGTAGCGGGGGCTACAGTCACTCTTTCCAAATCAGGCTTTAGTCAAACCAGCGTAACCGGACACAGCACCACCGGCCATACCAGTTGGACAGGCGGCAGCTACATAAGCCAAAGCGGCACAGTGGATGCCCAAAACACCCCAGGTGCACTGACCATTCAAGCAACCGGTGGTGTATACCCCACGTCTACTATTGCATGGCTTATTTCCAACACCATCGACACCGCTTCGGCAAGCTCCAGTTTTTACACGCTTTTGTGGACGGGAAGTCAACCAGCTCAAACTGCCGTGCAATTTCAAGTTGCTGCAAATAACGACAATGCTACCTGGAACTTTACCGGCCCAACTGGAGCGAGTAGTTATTACACCGCGGCATCATCGACAATATCTGGGTTAGATGGAAATCGGTATATTCGATACAAAGTATTTTTAACGACAAATAATGAAAATGTTACACCTCAAGTCGATAGCGTTACCTTTGAGTTTTCTGGTGTGTGTGTGCCATCCGGCGCGGCTGTATTTAATAGCTTACCAACTGGTACTTACACCGTAACAACCGCTGCAACCGGCTACACGACCGCAACCTCCAGCATTTCGGTGTCGTCAAACTCTTGGCAGCAGGTAAATGTGTCGCTTTCTCACTAACACAATGAACCAGACACTAACAAAACACTATACTAAAAAGGGAAGAGAGGGATTTTCGCTTATTGAAGTCGTCATGGTGATTGCTGGATTTTCTATTTTATTCTTTACCGTCACGGCACTGCGGAGTAACGTGGATGTATTAAAAAATATTTCTACTCAAAAACTCTTGTCTCGCCAGGACATTGAACAGACTATCCAAATTGCAGTTGCCGAAATTCGCTCCGCCGCGCCATCGAGCCTTGGAGGATATCCCATAGAGGCGGCATCATCCAGCTCGCTTACGTTTTATAGTGATATCGATTCCGATGGGTTATTCGAAAAAGTCACGTATGCGCTTTCCACGAGTACCATTCAAAAAACAGTGATAAAGCCAAGTGGCAATCCGCTCAGCTACGCAACGAGTAGCCAGGTGATGAGCACGCTGGTGCAATACGTTACCCTTGCTACTTCAACACCGCTTTTTCAGTATTTCGACAGCAGCTATACAGGCACACAGGCGCCTCTTGTAAGTCCTATTGATGCAACAGCAGTGCGGCTCGTAAAAATGTCATTCTATGTAGATCTCGATCCACAAAATGCACCTCGTCCCACACTCTTTACAAATACCATCGCTATCCGAAACGTAAAAACAAACTAACATGTCTCTGTTGCGCAAAAATAAAAATGGTCAGCTTTCGGTGGGTGTGCTTTCTATCGCCGCAGTAGTTGTGACGTTAATGTCTGGTTTTATTTTCTTAGCGATTTCATTTTTACAGCTCTCAACCCGTGGATTAAATAAAGTGCAGGCATTTTCTATTGCCGAGGCGGGGATTGAGTACTATCGCTGGCATTTAGCGCACGCGTCGCAAGATTTTCAAGACGGTACCGGTCACGCAGGCCCCTATATTCATAATTTTTACGATAAGGACGGCACTGCAATTGGCACTTTTACACTTGACATCACCCCACCCATAAGCGGTTCTACGGTGGTAACGGTGCGTAGTACTGGAGTTGCCAACGCCGATCCATCTGTCAAAAAAATTATTGAAGTGAAGCTTGCGATCGCATCATTTGCCAAATATGCCATTGCCGCTAACGACACTATGCGTTTTGGTGCTGGAACCGAGGTGTTTGGAGAAATTCTAAGCAATGGAGGCATTCGGTTTGATGGTGTCGCGCACAACAAGGTACAAAGCGCGCTTTCAAGTTACGATGATCCCGATCATTCTGGTGGTAATGAATTTGGTGTGCACACCCACGTAAGTCCCACCGACCCATTACCGCCCGCAGCTGTTCCTACGCGCGCTGATGTCTTTATGGCGGGTCGAAATTTTCCAGTACCCGCATTGGATTTTTCCGGCATGACACAAGATTTAAGTACGATTCGTTCACAAGCTTCAAGTTCTGGGGTATATGCCACATCAAGCAGTGCGTTTGGGTTCGATCTTGTATTCAATGCGTCGGGCACGTATTCGCTGTATAAAATAACATCACTCAGAAATCCTCCAGGCGGGTGTAGTAATTCCGCGGGCCAGTCGGGGTGGGGGACGTGGAGCGTGAACAACGAAACACTCATTCGCACTGCAGCAATTCCCACCAATGGGCTATTCTTCTTTGAAGATAACGTGTGGGTGCGTGGCACCATAAACGGCAAGCGCATTACGATCGCTTCAGGGAAGTTTCCTGATAACGCTTCAACAAGAACCAGTATTACCGTAAACCAAGACCTCCAGTACACCAACTATAACGGTACTGATGTTATCGCGCTTATAGCTCAAAATAACATTAATGTTGGCCTGTATTCCGACGACGACCTGCGCATTGATGCCGCGCTCGTAGCGCAAAACGGCCGCATTGGCCGCTACTACTACAGCTCATCATGTGGTACCAACTACCAGCGAAGCACAATTACCTCATACGGCATGGTCGGTAGCGCTCTCCGGTATGGGTTTGCCTACACCGACGGCACCGGGTACGCAACTCGAAATTTAATTTATGACGCAAACTTGTTGTATGGCCCTCCGCCAAGCTTCCCACTCTCTGCCAGTCAGTACAGTCAAATTTCTTGGGATGAAGTGCAGTAAAAACAGGATAGAGAATAAAGAAGTAAGAATGAAGGTTCTACTGCACCATGCAGAAACCTTAATTCTTTATTCTTACTTCATAATTCTAGTATCAACTTTTCTGATATACTCATAATAAATGTTTTCAACTATTCGCTCCGCCAGCCGGCGGATGGCTCAACCCTCTGATCCTCGCTCCGGCCTCACCTTCATTGAAATTATTGTGTCCGTATCACTCTTGGTCATCGTTACGGGTTTAGGGCTCTATATGCTCAACCCCGGCACGCAGCTCGCTCGCTCGCGCAACACCAAACGTCAGTTTGATATCAATGCGCTTATGATTGCCGTGCGTCAAAACATCGCCGATAAAAACACAGGAGCGTTTAATTGTGCCAATGGCGACATTCCCACTTCTACTAAGCGCATGGCCTCATCAGGTACTGGAACTTCAACATTCAATATCGCACCCTGCTTAGTTCCCACCTATCTTTCCACGCTTCCATTTGACCCATCGGGCACCAGTACTCGCTACGTTTCAAATAGCGACTACGACACCGGCTACACCATTGTAAAAAATGCCTCAAGCCAAATTACCATTTCTGCCCCCGGTGCCGAGTACGGCCAGACAATTTCAATAACTCGATAGTTGGCTATTGACAAGCTATCAAAAATAATATAAAGAAAATAGTACCTCTCAAGTTTTTAACTATCAACAACAAACGCGTTGCCCGTTGTTTGTTTGTTGGTGCCCTCAGTGGCGCATTCTATCCGTGTGGGGATAGCGCGCAAAAACACTGGGGGATTTTTTTATTTTTTAGAGAGCTGTGCAATAAAAATCTCAAGTGGTGCACGAGCAAATGGAACGGTGCGCATCTGCATGTACGTATCAAGTAATTGTCGCAGTGTGTGCACGACCACATCAGCCTGTGCTGTGCCGGCAAGCTCCTGTAATTGGCCAATCTGCTCATCGGTAAAATCAACACTAAGAGTCTCGAGCATGTCCGGATTCAGTTGGAGGGTAAGTGCGCTGCGCAAATACCCAATAACAGCTTTTATAAATCCCACTAAGTTCGCGCCACTCTCGAACAACTCAGAAACAATCCGGAGCGCCTCTTTGGTGTTGGACGTAATAATCGCACGAGAAAATGCGTGTATCAGTGGTTGCGCCACCGTACCAAGCATAGTGGTGACATCAGCGACAGTAATAACCCCGCCGGTTATGTTGTGCGCCTGGTCAAGGAGGGATAATGCATCGCGAAACGACCCTCCGGAAGCTGCCGCAAGCGTATCAAGTGCAGCAGGTTCAATGGATATCTGTTCTTGTTTTGCGATAAACGCCAAATGCTTTGCAATGCTGGCACGAGGGATTTTGCGAAAATAAAATCGTTGAGTGCGAGATACAATGGTTGCGGGGAGCTTCTCATAATCGGTGGTGGCTAAAATGATAACCCCATGTGCTGGAGGCTCTTCTAATGTTTTCAGGAGTGCATTAAAGGCGGCTGGGGTCAGCATGTGTGCTTCATCAACAATAAAAATTTTATGGGTGCTTTTAGCAGGAGAAGTGGCGATAGTTTCTTTTAGGTTTCGCATTTCATCGATACCACGGTTGGAGGCCGCGTCAATTTCAATAACATCGAGGCTATTGCCCGCGTCAATTTCTTGGCAGTTTACGCAGTGGTTGCAGCTTTGGGCTTTTGCAAAAAAGGCCGCATCCTCCAGGCGGGTCGTGCAGTTTAAAAGCTTTGCCACCTGGCGTGCCATACTCGTTTTACCACTTCCGCGTCCACCATAAAACAAATACGCATGCGAAAAACGGTTGTGGGCAGCTGCGTTGCGTAACAACCCCACCACATCATCTTGAGCCATGAAGTCATCCAACGTTTTTGGGCGATATTTTCGGTAGAGGGCAACCATATATGTCTTTGCAATTATCCTATCCGCGATTAAAATTATCAAGGTAACTCACAGAGCGGGTAAGACTCTATAGGGCGTAGTATGAAAAAAATATTTTTTATCTTAATTGTTAGTGCTGCTGCTTTGGGTGTACTTTTTTTTCTTACTCCATCCGTTGCTCGCTATACCGCCTCAGTATCTGACGCGTCGCCTTCTTCTGATTCTGCCCAAAGCCACAAACCCTCAGAGATAGCAGGCGAAACAACTCAAAAACCTTCAGCTAACAACACTCAAGCCGTTTCAGGCGACGAGCCAAACCAGCCAAAACTGGCCAATCCGCCAACAGTGGTTCGGGCTTTGTATGTAACGGGGTGGGTAGCGGGGATTTCTTCTCGTGTTGAGGGCTTGCTTGCGCTTGCCAAAAAAAATAACATCAACGCATTTGTAGTCGACATTAAAGACTACTCCGGGTATCTATCGTACTGCCCGCAAGATCCAGAAATAGAAAAATCAGGAGCATGTGACCAGCCGCGCCTTGCCAAACCAAACGCGCTCATTAAAAAACTTCACGAGAATAACATATATGTCATTGGCCGCGTGAGCGTGTTCCAAGACCCCATTCAAGCAAAAGCGCACCCTGAGTGGGCAATTCATGATGCAAAAACTGGCAGTGTGTGGCGTGATCGAAAAGGATTAGCATGGCTCGAGGTTGCTGCACCAGAAGTTACCGATTATGTTGCGCGCATCGCCAAAGATGCAACCGAAAGGGGATTTGATGAGATAAATTTTGACTACGTACGGTTTCCATCTGATGGCGACCTCGATCGTGCTGTCTATGCGCACTGGGACAAAAAATCCCCGCGCAGCAGTGTGGTTGCCAAGTTTTTCAGAGATATTCGAGAAAAAACAAGCGGGATTACTATTTCCGCCGATCTGTTTGGCTTAACCACAGTACAGACGGATGACCTCGGTATTGGCCAAATCATCGAGGATGCCTATCCCAATTTTGATTTTATTTATCCAATGGTGTACCCATCGCATTACGCAGCCGGTTTTTTGAATTATAAAAACCCGGCCGATCATCCATACGAAGTCATTCACTACTCCATGGAGACTGCTGTGCGGCGCAAAACACAGCTTGCGCTCAATAATGGAAACTCCACAATTGCCCAGTCGACTAAAAATGACAAAACGAACCAAACCCAGCAAGCCGCACTCGATGCGACGCAAGCCACAAAAACCACCGATGCGCCTTTGGCAAAATTGCGCCCCTGGCTCCAGGTATTTGATTTAGGTGCTGTGTACACGCAGGCGATGGTAGAGGCTCAAGTCAAAGCAACCACCGATGCGCTTCACGGTGATGAATACGCCGGTTGGCTTTTGTGGGACCCAAAAGTCACCTACACTCCACTGAAATGATCAAACAACTTTTTGCGTATCCAGTGCCACTGTATGTTCTTTGTATTGTTATTGCAGTCTGCGCTGGTTTGGTTGGTGCGGGGGTTTACTACGCAAACTCTCATATATATAACTATCAACTAACTGTCCCTCTGGGCAGCTTTGCGCCCGCGCCACTTACCTATGGTGCCTGGAGTGCGCTTTCGCATCCCGAATTTTTCCAGTCAACCAAACAAACAATGCGTGATCAAAAGGCAAATTTTATCGAGGCCAATCTTTCGACCATGCAGCTGACTCTTTACAAAGAAGGGGAGCCCACAAAAACAGTACCAATTCTTTCAAAGGGAAAACCGGGTTCGTGGTGGGAAACACCAGCAGGTATTTATAAAATAGAAACAAAAGAGAAGAGTCATTTTTCTACCTTCGGGCATGTGTATCAACCATGGAGCATGCTTTTTCAAGGCAACTTTTTTATTCATGGCTGGCCTACCTACCCCGATGGCACTGAAGTTCCCGCAGGATATTCTGGAGGGTGTATTCGTCTTAAAACCGAAGATGCAAAAGAAGTGTATGATATGGCATCGGTTGGCATGCCAATTCTTGTATTTACCGATGACTTTGAGAAAGATGCGTTTGCATATAAACAAAAAGAACCAGCGGTTTCGGCAAGCGCCTACATGGTGGTTGATATAAAAAACAACACCATTTTAACGCAAAAAAATTCTGAAGAAATACGACCTATTGCCTCCATCACAAAACTTGTCACTGCTTTGGTAGCAGCAGAGAGTATTAATATGGATAAGCAGGTGCGAGTTCCAGAAAGCGCCATCGTGCCCACCTCAAAGCCACGCTTAAAAGCTGGCCAAAACATCCAAGCCTTCCAATTGCTCTACCCCTTACTACAAGAATCTTCCAATGAAGCAGCAGCGGTACTTGCCGCACAACTGCCGGGGAATGTATTTGTGGATAGCATGAATAAAAAAAGTAAAGCAATCGGGCTTGAATCAACGCAGTTTACTGATGCCTCGGGTGCAAGTGCTGGCAATGTCGCGAGCGCGCAGGATTTATTTCGATTGTTAAAATATATATACATAAACCGCAGCTTCATTTTGCACTTGAGTGCTGGCCACATCACGAAAAGTATTTACGGTGCGCCACTATTCGAGGATATTCAAAATTTTAACGGATTTGTTGGCGATACTCGGTTTATTGGGGGGAAAGTAGGAGAGACACAAGCTGCTGGTCAGACAATGGCGTCGGTATTTGAAGTACCGATCGCGGGAGTGACTCGGCCAATTGCAGTGATGGTATTAGACAGCACCAACAATATCGCCGATACCGCTGCATTGGTAGATTATGTACAAACCGTATACTAAAGAACAAGACATGGAAGAAGTAGTGCAGCACCAACAATCAGGAACATATCGCGTGACACAGCAGGCTTTTGAGGGGCCGTTGGATGTCCTCCTTACTGCTATTGAAAATAAGAAACTGGAAATCTCGACTGTTTCGTTGAGTTTAGTAACGCAAGATTTTTTGAAATATCTCGATGAGCTTCGTGCCAGCTATGCGGCCGAAAAAGATGAGACTCATACTGCAACTATCGACATTCGAGTACTTGTTGATTTTGTGAGTGTGGCAAGCCGGTTGATTCTTATAAAGTCAAAATCGCTCTTGCCCGATTTGCCATTAACCCAAGAAGAAGAGCAGGCTATCGACACTTTGCAGTGGCGTTTGAAGGTGTATCAAAAAATAAAGCCAGCCATTCGCGCGTTTGCAAAGTACTATGAGACTTCCACGCCAGGCTACGCGAGGCCCTATATGAAAAATATGTTTTTGGCGGTGCCAGGTTTACTCGATGGTTCAAAAAAAGTATTTTATCCAGCTACCAATATCACGACAGATGCTCTCACACAGCGGCTTGATGCGCTGTTTTCGTATTGGAAAAAAACGCAGTACGAAGTTCACCGAGTTCATGAAAAAATTATCTCACTTGAGGAACACATTCGTACTGTTGCCGCGCGCATTCAAGGCGTAGAGAAATCCACGCTGCAAAAGTTAGCCGGAGGTGGTACAAAAACCGAAATGGTACTGACATTTTTAGCGGTACTGCACTTGGCTCGTGATCAAATTATTACCCTTGAACAAACCATGCATTTTTCTGATATAATTATCAATCGACCCGGTCGTTCACCGGCGTCGGATGCGTAGGGGAGTTTTTGAGAGGTACAAAAAACACCACCATGGAACAGCAAAATCAACCAATCCAAAATCATACCGCGGCGCTTGAAGCGCTTCTATTTGTGTATGCCGAACCCTTATCGATTTCGAGTATAGAAAAAGCGTTGCAACTCACCACTGAGCAAGTTACCGCAGCAATAGCAGATCTTGAAAAAGAGTTGGTCGGTGAACATCGTGGTATGTATCTACTCTCTGATGGGAAAAAACTACAATTAGTAACGAAGCCAGAGTTTAGTCATTCACTTGAATCATTTGCCAAGGGGCAACTCACCGAAGAGCTTACCCCAGCCGCACTGGAAGTACTTGCCATTATCAGTTATTGTGCTCCAGTTGGAAAAGCCGAAATTGAGCACATGCGTGGGGTCAATTCTTCTATTACGCTGCGCAATTTGCTACTGCGTGGACTTATTGAAAAATCCGCAGATACCCATGACCCCCAGCTTGTTTCTTATGTACCAAGTTTTGAGCTCTTGCGTCATTTGGGGGTTACAAACCCACAAGACTTGCCTGAATATGACAAATACAAATCACTCTACAGCGAGGCATTGTCCGGTCAAATGCACGATACTGTAGAAGCAGCTACCACACTGCAAGCCGAGCAACTTTCATAGCCTTTCACAACGCTGGAGTACACCAAAATGAAATTTACCCCATTCCCACCCATAAAAAACGAAACGTTGTTTATTGCAGCGGGCATCATTGTCGCCGGTGGGCTTGTGGTAACTCGCCAGCAGTCAGCGGCCAATCAAGCAGGCACACCAGAGAACGTGCTCAATCAAGCGACGCTCAGTGAAATTATTCCCACACAACTACCTCCAGCGACAGTCACCCCAAGTACTCCAGCGCTATTTTATAAATCATCATCCATGCAAGACCCAGCAATATCCGCAGCCGCGGCACTTGTGGTAGAGGCAAATACCAATCACACGGTGTTTGAAAAAAATGGCGGTATTTCATGGCCAATGGCATCTATCACAAAACTCATGACCGCCATCATCGCGAGTCAAAAATTATCAAGCATGCAGGCGATTTCTATCCCAAGCCAACTCATGCCCGACTCAGCCCAAAACACCCCCGCCACGCCATTTGTCCCCGGCACTGTCTTCACTGTCGCGGATCTCACGCGTGCAATGCTTACTATCTCAAGTAACGAAGCAGCCGAAGCACTCGCCGCAAGCTATGGCCGCACGCAGTTGATTTCCGACGCCAACGCTCAAGCAAAAAAATGGGGGATGTATAACACCTTTTTTGATGATCCCACTGGTTTGTCTGTTGCCAATCAATCTACCGCCCATGATTTAACCATTCTTGCCAGACACCTCATTGCTGAGTTCCCTGGGCTACTTGCTCTCACTGCTACCCCCAAAGCCACCATCACCAACATCGCCACCGGCGCCTCCATTGAGTTGATCAACATTAACCAATTTGCCGGCCAGTCAAAATTCGTTGGTGGCAAAACCGGCTACACTGATGAAGCTAATGGTAATTTGCTTTCGGTATTTAACGAACAAGGAGAGCCCATTATCACCATTGTTCTTGGAACGAATGACCGTTTTGGACAAACATCCACGCTTCTGTCATGGTTTGAAAAAGCCTTTACCCGCGTATCTAACCATCAATAAGACCCATGTTTCTTATCCACCTCTACAATATCATTCGCAATCTCACGCTCTTTGTTACCACATTTTGTTTGGCTTTCGCCGTGGCACCAATTCTTATCCACTATTTATATAAGTACAAAGCCTGGAAAAAGAAGCCAAAAGATAAGGGCTTAACCGGCGATATTCCCGTATTTAAAAAATTTCATTCCGAAAAAGAAGTCAGCACTCCGCGCATGGGCGGTATTCTTATTTGGGCTACGGTACTAGTAGTCACGCTCGCTGCTGCCGCCATTTCATATTTTCACCCCGATGGATGGCTGGGAAGCTTAAACTTTTTATCACGGCGCGAAACATGGTTGCCACTGTTTACGTTAGTCAGCGCCTCACTGCTGGGGCTTGTTGATGATTTGCTGGTAGTACAAAGTAAGGGCAAGTATGTTGGCGGGGGAATTCGATTACGCGTCCGGCTTGCCATTATTGTTCTGATCGCGCTAGTTGGTGCCTGGTGGTTCTACTTCAAACTTGACTGGCATAGTTTGTATTTGCCATTTTACGGCAACATCGAAATCGATGGCCTCTACATCATATTGTTTGTCATTGTAACACTCGCCACATTTTCGAGCAGTATCGTGGACGGGCTCGACGGGCTTTCAGCCGGAGTCCTAATCCCTATATTTGGCGCCTACGGCATCATTGCTTACACCACGCAGCGCTACGACCTCGCCACATTTATTGTCGTGGTCATTGGCGCCCTTGTGGCCTATTTATGGTTTAACGTGCACCCTGCCAAATTTTATATGGGTGATACTGGCATTTTAGGCCTTACCGTCACGCTTGCCGTTATCGCGTTTCTCACCAACTCAGTACTCTTTTTACCTATTATCGGCTTGGTGCTGGTTGCCGAGTCAGCCTCCGACATCATTCAAGTTGCATCTAAAAAACTGCGAGGCAAAAAAGTATTTTTGGCAGCCCCTATTCACCATCACTTCCAAGCCCTTGGGTGGCCAGAGTCGCAAATTACCATGCGCTTTTGGATCATCTCCTGGGTAGCCTCCGCCCTTGGCATCATGCTCTTTTTCCTCTCGCGATTCGTGGGATAGCAGATTATTATTCAAAATAACAAGATGACAGACCAAGAACAGCACAACATCGAAGTTGCTCAAAGAAATTTTGATATGCATCAAAATACAAAAAATATCGCCTACAAAGCTCTCGATAACGTTCTTTTTGTATTGGCTACTGGAACATTAGTAATTTCCATGGGCTATATTTCAAATACAAAAACAGAAATTATTCACCCTTTTATACTCTTTGGATCTTGGTTAATTTTTATTTGTTCAATAATATCTATTATTTTTTACTATGGCTGGACAATAAAGGAATCAAATAGGCAGCAATATCTTCTAAAAGAACAAAGTAAGCTCAGGTTTCCAGCTAACTATCAAGAAACAATAGAAAACGATCAAGAATTAGAATATATTTCAAAAAAAAGAAATTTTTGTCTAAGATCAACTATTTTTTTAATAATTGCAGGAATGTTTAGTCTGTTTTTGTTTATTGTTGTTAACATTTCCAATAGATAAGGCCTATTTTAATTGCCTCCTTCTTTGTATCAACTATTGGCTTTTGGCTAAACCCTATTGGCTCTAAGTATTGTGTATAAACTCATCGCCCGAAAGGTAAGTTTTTTGTCAAATATTGACATAATATATTATTTATAGTAAAAGATATGTAGAAGCCCTTGGTAATTAAGCCAAAAGCAAAACTTGAAAACAGGAAAGGGTAAATTATGTCAGAAAACAAAATTTTTATCACGAAAAAAGAGGGGAAGCCAGCCCGCTGCGAAATTTGCCACCAGTCGGATATGTTTAATCAACTTGCAGGCATCTGTTATAGATGTACTACCAATGCACTTGTTTCAGATCAAATAGGATCTGCAATGGCAGTTCTGAATCAGCCACAAGCAGCCAAAGAAGCTTTAGGGCCGCACATTTTAGTTGATGGAGAAGAGTACGTTTCAGTAAGTTGGCTGCAAAAACAAGAGAAATTAAACCAAGACCAAAATAACAAACTTGCGAACCTGGTGCTGGTAATAGGATTTCCATTGATAGGGTTGTTTCTTTTTTGGATAGATGCCCCATGGTTCGGAATTCTATGTGTGCTGGCGGGCATTGCGGTCTTTTTTGAGCTGAAAAATCGAACCAGTCTTACAGCGAGGATTTTTCAAGGTGCGGTCTGTCTGTTTGCATTCGTACTTTTCCTAGTCTATTTGCTTTCTTGGCTAGGAAGCATTTCCTAGCTTTATTGACCAATCATTACTACTTCGCCGAGCTTGCCCCTCGGCGATTTTCTTTTTCTTTGATTCTTTTAAGACTAAACCCTCCCACCTACGCGTCTTATCCCCACAAAAAACAAGCCAATTTTGTTATAATAAAAGGACATATTGGCATGAAGAAAATCGTTGTTGAAAAAGACGATACCGCAGCAGATGTCGTCCGCAAAATCCTGGCGCAGCCGCATACCGAAATCACCCTTGTTGCGCCAAAAGGTGCGCACATTAGGGGCGCCATTACCAATTTTTACACCATAGAAAAAGAAGCGACCAAAGCCGGTCGTACTATTACCATTGAATCTGTTGACGATGAAATCTTAGCCTTTGCTCGTGCTGCAAACATGGAGGCAGTGCACCCGTTATTTCAAGGCAACAGGCGCTCCGCCACCACCAGCGACATTGTATTTACTAAAAAGACTCGTACGCCAACCCCGGAGGAAATAATAGAGGAAGATCGCAGGCAGGAAGCGATGCATCATGAGCAGTCAGTAGTACATCACAATCCCCAAACCGTAGAAATCTTCTCCCCCCACACCGATATTGCTGAAAAAAACGTGCATCGTATTGATGAAGGCGATGCTCCGCAGGAGTTTCCGCGCGCGAAACGAAATAGAGTAGCCATAGTAAAAAAAGCAGTCGCGGTTGTTTTGGTGTGCGCGCTTCTAGGGGCCGGCGCTTGGGCAAGTTTACAATTCTCGCGAGCTCAAGTGGCGATACAAACCAAAAAATACGATTGGAGTACCACTATGCAAGTGCGTGCCGATGTAAATGTGCAGTCCGTAAACACACAAACAGGCGTAGTGCCTGCCGAGCTTTTTTTCCAGCAAAAAAACTTTACCCAAATATACAAAGCCAGCGCCGTACAAGATGTCTCAACCAAGGCGACTGGCCAAATTACCATTTTCAACGCGTACAGCTCTAAGCAGCAATCGCTTGTTGCCTCAACCAGGTTCGAGACGCCCGATGGTAAAATTTTCCGTCTCACAAAAACCGTAAACGTCCCAGGTGCTGTAATCGCTGGTGGCAAAATTACTCCCGCGAGTATTCAAGCAGAAGTAACAGCCGATGCGCCCGGCGAGAGTTTTAATATTTCTCAAGAAACCAAAGTTACCATACCCGGATTTAAGAATTCCGATAAGTTTGCTGGATTCTATGGTACCATTACCCAAACCTCCGGTGGTTTTCAGGGGAAAAAACCATATCCGACCGATGCTGACATAGATGCCGCGAAGAAAAAGGCGATTGAAGTAGTTACTGCAAGCCTGCAGAGTTGGTATGCCAATCCTCGCACCAAAGATTTTAAAATTCTCGATAACACGAGCGCATTGCAAATAACTAAAACATCCGTAAACCCGAATACTGATGCACAGGGGAACTTCAGTGTGTTCGTAGAGGGCTCGCTACAAGTCATCGCGTTTCGCGAGCAAGACATACGTGCTATTGCACAAGCAAAAGCAGAACTTGCCGCTGCTGGCAGTGTAATTAACGATAAAAAGACATTGCAGAACGTTCGCATTGAGTATGGAAACCCAACCATAAATCTTGCTAAAAAAACGATGGATATGAATATAAGCATGCAAGCAACCGTAGTCCCAACCATTGAAACAACCGCCCTTGCCGCTCAGGTGCAGGGCAAAACCATTTCCGAAGCAGAAGGTATTGTCGCTGGCCTTGCCGATGTTGCGAGTGCTCGAATCTCTTTGTGGCCGCGCTGGGCTAGCACCATCCCAACCGATCAAAATCGCATCCATATTGAGGTTTCGCCCGTAAAGTAGCAACAGCCCTAAAACCCTCTATTTTCAGGCTCAAAACCCATAAGACCCATGGCCAATACCCAGCACCTTTTATTTGACACCCCATGCTTGTTCTGGCTATACTGTGCAGACATACAGCTTCTACTGTATACAGGCTCGTCACGATGACACAATCCGAACGTATTGAAGGCTTAGTAAAAGAGGCATTGCCAGGGTTGAACTTTAGAGTGCAACTGGCAGGCGGGCAGACAGAAATTTTGGCCCACCTTGCAGGCAGACTCAAACTGAACCACATTCGTGTATTGGTGGGGGATAGAGTGCAACTCGAATTAAGCCCCGATGGCCGTCTCGGCCGCATCGTCAAGCGCCTCTAATTTATTTTTTATGAAAGTACGAAGTTCTATTGGTAAAATGTGCAATAAATGCAAAATCGTAAAGCGACGTGGTCGCTTATTTGTCATCTGCGCAACCGCCAAGCATAAACAGCGCCAAGGTTAATACTTATTATCATCTTTCACCCATGCGTATTTTCGGTATAAACATCCCTGATGAAAAAAATGTAGAGTATGCTCTTACGTATATTTATGGTATCGGTTTAACGACCTCTCGCCGTATTTTAAAAGACGCCAAAATTAATCCGCTCAAAAAAGCCCGTGAATTAACTACCGATGAGATCAGCAAAATTCAGGGATTTGTAGAAAAGAATGTGCGCGTTGAAGGTGAATTGCGCCAATATGTACGTTCGCACGTGCAACGTTTGAAGGATCTGAAAGTATATCGCGGTCTTCGTCATGCTCGTCGATTGCCGGTTCGAGGTCAGCGAACCAAAACAAACTCCCGTACCGTTCGCGGAAACGTCCGTAAGACCGCCGGTTCAGGAAAGCGCAAGGTTGATTTGAAGTAATAAATACGATACCATAACCCACGTTATAGCTATGCCTAAAAAAGCCGTACAACCAAAATCAAGCGAGAAAGAAGCAGTCACTGCTCCAGCTGCCGCCCCAGCACGTAAATCAAAAAAGATTGAAACTGGCCGTGCCTACATTAACGCTTCATACAACAACACGCTTATTACCTTTACCGACGCCAAGGGCAATATTATTGCCTGGGGATCGGCTGGTTCACTCGGCTTTTCCGGCCCCAAAAAGGCAACCCCATTTGCCTCTTCAAAGGTAGTAGCAGCGCTTGCCGAAAAGGTAAAGCCAATGGGCTTAACCACGCTTGATATTTTTGTAAAGGGAGTAGGGGGTGGTCGTGATTCAGCACTTCGCTCCATCATCAACCAGGGTTTTTTGGT
>CAZXZC010000015.1:0-15663 GCA_964645125.1 uncultured Candidatus Saccharibacteria bacterium
ATAGAAATACAAAAGGGGAGTACGTTTTTTGACTATTGGCTACTTGTGGTGAGCGACAGCCGAACCATGCCCTAGTAGCCTAGCTAATATTGACACTTATTAGTATAAATGGCATAATAAAAATACAAGCAAATCGTGCTTGGATCTGCAGTTTTAACAATGACTCAAAGGAGGTTGGTTGTGTATGGAACAAGCACTCATAACGAATTGGTTTTTAAATGCCGAACAATGTGGATATTTGGAGTTCCATATTGAGTATCTGCAAGGCGCATATTCAATTCATCCGAGCGCATGTTGTCCGTTGCTTATTGAGTCTGAACAAGACAATGAAGAGTCTTTATATGGACGTATTGAGCTTTCGGAAAATGATAGAGATGTGTGTGGGTTTCTCGGCGCACTTTCAAGCGTATCGAAGTGCTCATCGGAACTTGCCGGAGTCGTTTCTGCGATTCTTGGAATGGGTTTTATGGTGGGGCAATCTGGGTTGGCATGCTTCGGGTGTAATAATAAATACAGTGTACGCCACGCAGCAGATGATTCCATTGAATGGAAAAATCTTCTCTATGAAACACCCTTAGGTCACGCTCAGAATCTTTTGTTATTAGTAGTTCAAAATCAAAAACAAAAAGGATTAATTCTAGTAACAAACAGAGCGTCACTATGTATTACGGCAGCTGATTATTTTGGAAGCATTGTGTCCGCCGTAAAAATTCCAATGCAGCTCCAATCAAAAAAATTTCGTTTTGGTGTTGGGCTGCTTGGAAATGAACATTTGAATCATTACAGTAGCAATATTGAAAGATTCGTATTCCAAACAATTCCAACCGCAGGATATATGCTTGGAATCGATGTGCGAGTAGTAGTAGATGATGAGCCAAACAATCAAAGGGCCGTCCTGGTTATTTAATCCGGGCCGGCTTCTTTTTTACCTATATATGTCGTAAAAGATATATTGTGCGACAGGTAAGGTTTTGCAAAGGCTCCTTCTCTTACGTCATATCCTGCATGTATTCTATGCGCCCAATCTCCCTCCCCTCCCTCCATATTTTGAATATAAAAATATTTTTAGATTTTATTTTCCAAATAATTTCAATCGTATGAACATCTTCCCTCAGGTGTCGCAGTGTGGTTCTAATACTTGACAATTTAATTATAAATGCTATAAAGCTAATAAGGTTATTTTACATTTTATTTTTTAAGGAGATTTTTAGCGAATGGAAAATGTAGTCGTTATCGCGCGTGGTGTACCTGGTGCTGGAAAAACCAGCACCCTACTGAAACTTCTGGGAGCACTTGCTTCTATTGGTATCGCCATCATCCACTCGACTGACGATTATTTTTATGTCGATGGTCAATACCGCTTTGACCCAACTCGGTTGGCGCAATACCACAATCTCAACTTCCAGGCATTTTGCCAGAGCCTTTCGGAAGGCATTCCCATTGTGGTATGCGACAATACCAACGTTCAGGAGTGGCAATACCGGCGCTACGTGGAAGCCGCACAAGAGGCTGGTTACCGGGTGGTGTTTCTGGTTATGCCACATCCAGATCCTGTTGTCGCGGCTAAAAGGAACAAACACAACGTTCCTTTGCGTGTCATCGAGGAAATGATTAAAAAATGGGAACCGTAACATCTCTATCTCTCACCAACCTTTCCTTGGGGGTCTCAAAATTTGAGACCCCTCGCTTTTTATATTGCCCGACTACTTTGCTATCATTGAATCTACATGTTTACGCCTAGTTCACCTCGTACAGTTTCTGAAATAATTCAATCCGTCGGCCAGCAAACGAAGGTTCATTTCATTGGTATTGGTGGTATTGGCGTCAGTGCCCTGGCTCGATGGTTTCTTGCAAAGGGCGCCCACGTATCAGGGTCCGATGGCACTCAAACCGATCTCATAAACGACCTTATTGCAGAAGGCATTACTTTTCATAAAGGCCACAATGCCTCCCACGTATCCCCCAGCGCCAACCTCGTGGTGTACAGCAATGCAGTACCCAAAGATAACCCAGAGCGTGCACGAACAGAAGAATTAGGAATTCCAATCGTCTCATACCCAGAAGTAATAGGTGAGCTTACCCGCAACTACACAACCATTGCCGTATCAGGCATGCATGGCAAAAGCACCACCACCGCCATGATCTCGTCTATTTTAATTTCAGCAGGACTCGACCCAACGGTCATTGTTGGTGTGAAGCTCGACCTGCTCGGTGGCAAAAATTTTCGGGCTGGCAAAAGCAACTATTTAATACTCGAAGCCGATGAATACGCCAAAGCGTTTTTACACTACACCCCAACTATTTCTATAGTCACAAACCTCGACAGCGAACACTTAGAAATTTACGGCGCACTCAGCAATATCAAAAAATCATTTTTACAATACTTTACCCAAACCATTGACGGTGGCGCGCTCATCCTGAACGCCGATAATAAAAATCTTGTTTCACAAAAAAAGAATATTGAGCAGGTGGCCAAGAAAAAAAATCTCCGGGTCGTGTGGTATTCGGGTAAATCAAAAATTCTAAAAATGCTCAGAAGCGCGGTGCAAGTGCCCGGTGTCCACAACATTCAAAATGCTCATGCCGCCTATTGCGGGGCAGCAGCCCTCAACATCTCCCCTGCTAAAATAGGAGCGGGACTGAAAAAATACAAAGGCGCGTGGCGGCGCATGGAGCGGCGCGGTTTTTTAAAGACATCATTGTCGGCAGGAATAAAAAACGTAGTGGTATTTGATGACTATGCCCACCACCCAACAGAAGTGGCCGCAACTCTGCAGGCATTTCGCGTCACATACCCAAAGGCAAAAATCGTGTGCGTGTTCCAACCGCACCAAGCCCTACGGGTGTCACTGTTATTTAAAGAATTCATTCATGCCTTTACCCATGCCAATGCAGTAATTCTTGCTCCTATTTACATTGTCCCTGGTCGCGACCAGGTAGACGCTAAAAAAACATCCGCTGTTCTTGCTCAAAAAGTACATGTCGCCCACCCAAGTCAATACGTAGTATATGAGCCGGAACTCAATGGCTTGCCTCACGCCATTGCACGCGCAATACCCGTAATAACCAAAAAGAAGCAGCAGCAAGTGGTAGTGGTTATGATGGGTGCTGGGCCGATTGTAAATGTAACGGCCGCATTGCTTCGCTAGTGTATTGACTGGTACAATACACACAACCGCCAGCAGATTTCACATCTGCGCGGATTTTAGCAAAGGAGAAACCACCAGTATGACTTACGTATCTTGCGTTCAAGACACTGCATGCAAAGAAACATTTCAAGTTTGAAGGGGGGTGATCCTAAATATCTTGATGGGCTAAAACCCCATCTTCTGCACACTTTATAAAATATTTTTTCGGCCCAGCCCCGCGGCCCATGTTTGAAGAAAGCAAACATAAGCGGGGCATTTCATTTTTTAGCAAGAATTTCTAGTGTTTTTTCTATCAGCCATTTACTATGTACTCTATACTTTTTTTGTATGTTTGAACCACGCATAACACCCGAGCAATTTAAGGCAGAGAATGGCTACACTATAGACGGTGCGTGGTATCCGCGCGTTACGAAAATAATTTCCATAAAAGCCAAGCCGGTACTCTACAAATACTACGCCCAGGTTGGCGGCTACGAAAAAGGCCAAGCCATCGCCGAGGCTTCCGCGCGCGAAGGTACGTTGGTACACGAAGTCGTGCAGGCGGCCATGCTTGGGGGCACGCCGGAAGTCCCCGACTCCATTAAGCCTTCGTATGATGCGTATATTGAATTCGCCAACTCCAACAACATCAAAACCCAAAAAGACTACATCGAACGGCGCTTCTTGCATAGCGTGCACCGCTACGCCGGGACCATTGACGCGCTTGCTGAAATAGGCGGTAAATTTGGAGTGCTTGATATCAAAACATCCCAGGGCATCTACCGTGACTACAACCTCCAAACCGCAGCGTACATGGACCCGTTGCAAAGTGAATTCGAAAATCTCCAAACCCGCTGGATCCTACGCATAGATCAAAAACAAAAATGCGAAAAATGCGCCGGTACTCGCCGCACCAAGGGCGGCCGTGAGAACATTAAAAGTGCTCCTAATAAATATGCTTTGTTTATGCGCTGTTTCCCCCACCAGTGGACTGCTCCCCAAGGCATTGTAGAGCTCGAAGAATTCCCTGACTGGCGCGATGATTTCGAAACCTTTTTAGCCGCCAAAAAACTCTGGGAATGGGAAAACAAGGACATGCTGAAAAAGATTGAATACTTGACATAATAATTAATACAAGGTATAAAAAGAGGAGTTGCTGTGACATTAGCATCTGGTTTTACCAGAAATCCCTTGACAGGAGATTGGTTAGTATGAAGACTTCGAAGATCTCATTGAGTTATTCAGTGCTTGTTGGGTTGCGCGCTTTGCAGGAAGCAATGGAAAGATTGCTTGAAAAAAAACTAATTCTTGACATTGTAGACATTCAGTTTTCTGAAGAAAATGTCACTGAGAAAACACTCTGGTTTGACTGCGTTTTCTCTTATACAGAGGGTGTCGGAACAACTGAACCAGAAAAGGTGTGTTGCATCCTCTATAAAGATAAGTATGGATGGAGGCCAAAAGAGGTTTTGATTGTTTGTCCGCTTGCGGTGTATCGATTTGAATGGAAGGTTGCAGAAACTCGTAAATCAGAGATAGCAAATCAACAAGAAATCCACTTAAGTCCAAAATCTCAATGGCAAAAAGATGACTGTCTTTGGTGTAGCCAAGACTCAACAATTGAGGCAGTTTTTAATAATGCCCGAGTTCGTTGTTGTGTCAACGGTAAGTGCAAGATACGGTCAGCCAAGTTGGCCTATTCTTTCCCTAATCCCTAGTAACCTCTATCCTAATAAAACCTCCGCTGGCACTCCCCTGCCAGCGGATTTTTGTTATCAAGTTCTATTTTTCTTGTCATTACCCACCTGCCTGCCGGTAGGCAGGACTCGATTGGGTAATCCAGAATGTATAATGGACTAAATTACCTGGATCCTCGGGTTAAGCCCAAGGATGACAGAATGAGTACTTCCTCCATACTAAATACTGTATACTCAATACTTACTATTCCCCCCTATTGGCCAGTACCGCACTTCTCAATCACAATTGGGGCGTGGACGAACTGGGAATGGGCCACATACCCGAGTTCAAAGCTTAAAAACGAAGCCAAAAACACCACAAGTCCCAAAAGAATGGGCTGCCTATACCTCAGGTACAATGAGCGAAAAACGCCCAAAAACGCTGAAAAAGAAAGGTTTGACATAACAGGTAATATTTCTTATTATATACCTACTTATTTCTCGTAAGCCATGGCACATACCAAATCCCTAGGAACTAGTAAAAACGGACGAGATTCAGCTGCAAAGCGACTCGGCGTTAAATTGCACGATGGCCAAAAAGTGGCAACCGGCAACATTATTATTCGCCAACGAGGCAGCAAATACTTGGCAGGCGCAAATGTGCGCATCGGCGCAGACGACACATTGTATGCGGCCACTTCTGGCATTATAAAGTTTTCACGAGTGAGCAAAACTCGCTTTGACGGCACGCGCCGTGTAGCTACTTCTGTGGCTGTACTCGCACAGTAATTTTGGTCGTTACTCCTTTCCCAAAATCAATCATCACTTCGTAGTCACCCGCTTTTTTAAGCGGGTGTTCTAATTTCGCCTGCACGCGCTCTGCCCCTACGAATTTCTTTTCGCGAAGTGCTTTTGTGATTGCCTCACCGTTCACCGCGCCAAACAAACTCCCCTTTTCATCGGTGCGAAGTGAAAATTCTAAAACTTTCCCTTTTAACTCCTGCGCACGAAGAGTAATTTCTTGCACGTGCGCCGCATCAGATTGTTTTTTCAGTTCTTGCTTCTTTGCCACTGCCGCTTGCGTTCCTTCATCGGCCGCCCGCGCCAAACCTTTCGCAATTAAAAAGTTACGACCATGCCCTACTGAAACTTCAATGATTTGCCCTTTCCGTCCAAGTCCGCGAACGTCTTGGGTAAGGAGTACTTTCATATTCATAGAGGTAAAATTAATGAATCTTCGACGTAATAATTTCCAAAGCCTTGTCTAATTGCGGATCTCGATTTTTTTCGATATCACTGTCAGTAAGCTTTATTTCCACATCCGGCTTTAATCCTTCATGATCAATAATCTCACCCGACGGCAATACCCAGTGCGCAACAGTGATTTTAATGGTTGAACCATCTGCCAAATCTTTAATCTGTTGAACCGTGCCTTTACCAAAGCTCTGCTCGCCAACAAGAGGCGCGTGACGTTGGTCGCGCAGCGCGCCGGCTAGAATCTCCGAAGCCGAAGCCGAGCCTTTGTTAATAAGCACTACAATCGGTAATTTCAAAAATGCCTCATTCCCTTGCGCGCGCATTTCACTCTCTTTGCCTTGGCGCGATTCTTCAGATACTACCACCTGCCCTTTTTTCAAAAACCACCCCGCCACATCCACCGCCACATCCAAATAACCTCCCGGGTTGCCACGCAAATCAAGCACAATACCCTTGGCTCCTGCGGCAATCGCTTGACGAGCCGCGGTATAAAACTGCTCGTCTACATTGCCGTTAAAGCTGTAAATTTGAATATAGGCAATACCACCTGGTTTCATTTCATACTTAAGAGTTGGTACACTGATGCGATCGCGAGTTAGTAAAAAATCTTTTGGTTTATCCCACCCCTCACGCAAAATACTCAATTTTACGGTGCTGCCGATTTCACCGCGAATACGCGAAACAGCGTCTTCAATTTCAGTGCCTTCGGTTATCTTGTCATCAATCGCCACAATAAGATCCTGGCTGCGAATGCCCGCTTTTTCAGCCGGGGAGCTTTTTAAGGGAGCAATAACCGTCAATACGTTTTTACGCACCCCAATCTCAATTCCCACACCGCCAAAATTTCCCTGCACGTCTTCTTGGAATTTTTGCCCATCAACCGGGTCAAAGTACTGCGTGTAGGGGTCGCCAAGCGAAGCCACCAAGCCTCGCATTGCCCCGCGCACCTTATCTTCATTTTTTATGTCTCCATTGCGAAGGTAGATGTCGTTTATCGCCTGCCATGCCTGCCAAAACGTACCAAAGTCGGCCGCCGCTGCCGAGCCTGTAGGGAAAATGTTGGTTGCCCCCTGCACCACCAATTTTTTCGGTGTATGCTGGCCTACTACCACACCACCATAAAAAGATCCTCCAATAAGTCCTAAAATCGTAAGTACTACAAACGACCGCTTCAAAAATGGATTATTTTGCATTACACCCAAGTATATCACTCGCCAGCATGATCATCCAATGAATAATGAATTAAGAATAAGGAATAAAGGTTTTTTTGCATTATGCAGAAACCTTAATTCATAATTCTTTATTCTCAATTCTCATAAATACAAGTTATTAAAAATACCCAGTTTTCCTTGACTAAACAGAGCATTATCGCCAAAATATAACCAACAAGCCCATGGACGCACAAAAGTATCTCGCATCCTTGCGTGCCCGGAAAACCGAGTCAAAAGCATATCAGCCTCACCAGCATGTCGGGGTCGAAATAGCCCAAATACTCAGTGATAAAAAACATGTGGGGCTCTATATCCGACTGTGCACCCAGTACGACCCCCACAGTTTGCTTGCTATTGCCAAAGACATTGCCGAGAAAAAAAACGTAAAAAACAAAGGCGCGTATTTTATGAAGATCTACAAAGATACCGCGATACAGCGTTAATATATATACTATGGATCTCACTCATCACACCAACATCGTCACAATAGCCGAAAAGAAAGATGAAAAATTTTTGCGCACCAAAACGCAAAATTTTGATTTCGCACAGTACAAGCCAAAAGAGATTATTGAGCTTGTTGCCCACATGAAGCGTGCTATGCGCCGTGCCAACGGCATCGGCCTTTCCGCAAATCAAATCGGCCTCCCCTGGCGAATATTTGTAGCAGAAATCCACGACGCTACAGGGGGCACAAAATTTTATGCGGTATTTAACCCAACCATTGAACGCACTAGTAAAGAGGTTATGACTATGGAAGAAGGATGTCTGAGTGTGCCCAAATTATTTGGCCCCGTGGAGCGGCCAAAAGAAATTGTGGTGAAATGCCAAAACAAGCAGGGCAAGCCATTAAAGATTAAAGCCTGGGGCATGCTTGCGCGTATCTTTCAGCACGAAATCGACCACCTCAATGGAGCATTATTCATTGATAAAAGCAAAGGTACTCACGCTCCACACACCTCATGAAGTACGTTTTTTTTGGGTCATCGGATTTTTCTATTATCGTATTACAAAAACTAATTAACGTCGGCATGCTCCCGCAGGCTGTTGTCTGCAACCCGGACCGCCCCGTTGGCCGTGACCATGTACTTACTCCTCCACCCGTGAAAGTATTGGCTCTGGAGCACAGCATTCCAGTGTTACAACCTGAAAAGTTAAGCGTTGAAAGCTTGGCAGGTTACACCGACGTCGACTGTTTTGTGGTCGCCGCCTATGCCAAAATAATTCCTCAAGAAGTACTCGACATCCCGCGCTTAGGCGTAGTGGGAGTGCACCCATCACTTTTGCCAAAGTATCGTGGCGCCACTCCAATTCAAACCGTAATTGCTGGGGGGGTACCCGAAACTGGAGTCTCGTTGTTTTTAGTAGATAGCAAAGTAGATCACGGCCCCGTAATCGCCACCTCTGCCCCTGTGGCAGTAGATCGCGGGTATTACAAAGACCTAGAAGCAGAACTCGCGCTTGTTGCTGGTGATCTGCTTATTGAAACACTGCCAAAACTTTTAGACGCCACAGTAAAACTCGAAGTGCAAGACGAAGCAGCCGCAACCCTCACCAAAAAACTTGCCACCAGCGATGGGTTTGTCCCGTTTGACGAAGTGCAAGCCGCCATTGCCGGCGATCTCGACAAAGCCGCAACTATTGAATGCAAAATCCGCGCCTACACCCCCGAGCCAGGCGTATGGACACAGGTAGACTCTGCCACCTTTGGAGAACTTCATGTTCAAAACAAACGAGTGAAGTTATTAGAAGCCATTGTAAAACCAGAAGGCCTCGTGATCACCCAGCTGCAGGTGGAGGGAAAAACACCAGTAAGGGTTTAAGTCGTGAAACGCAAATCGCAAAACGTGAATCGTATTAAACAAATACACTAAAATACATTTTCTTATAGTCATCCCGAGCTTGGCGAGGGATCTAGTAATACATCAAATTTTAAATTATTTGCTCCTTGTCATTCTGGCCACCGAGCCGAAATCTTTGGTTCTGATTCGTCATTCTGAACGTAGTGAAGAATCTCATTTGCTCACATGCAATACAGCGAGATTCCTCAGCAAGCTTCGGAATGACAAATGGTGTCTCTGCTAATAATAGACAACCCCTTGATCCTCAGTTCGCAATTAGATTCATTTGTCTTGTCCATTTGCCATAAGCTATTCGCTCCGCCAGCTGGCGGATGGCCATACCCCTCACTCCCCTGTTTTATTGACTTTTTATATAATTTATATATAATAATAGATAGATAATTTCTATTTCAAAAGGAGAGTAGTGAAATGAATCAAATGATCGTTCTCAAGGAATCCTTCCCCACCCGCTGCGAAATCTGCCACCAACGGGATTTGTTTGTCCCTGAAACAGCCCATTGTCAAAGATGCGCTGGGTACAATGAATCTATATCCCCTGGACGTGCTATAAATAGACATGAAGACCACTCACGCAACTTCACGTCTTATCAGCTTTGGCGAATGAGACGCGAAAGAAAGGACTTTTTATGGATCGCATTCCTTATAGTTACTTTCTTTTGCATAATTCAGTTTTTCAATGGCGACACCTTTCAAGAAGTCGTCGCTCTCTATCTTTCGGGCACGCTTTTTTTAGTGCCAGTTCAAGAGATGATGATTCTGAATGAAAAAAGAAAAATGACCAAGATTAGTTTCTTTGACATACTTGGACCCTTTTTCGTGTTCATTGGATGGATTGTCTTGCATATTTTAATTGTATGCGTACGCTTCTTAATTTAAAAATAAGATAAAAAACGAAACCATAAGGCCGCTTATCCAAGCGGCCTTATTACTTTTTTATTTCCCAACTCGTCAACCCTTTAACTTTTTAACCTTTTAACAAACATTTACATCCTATTGTAAATGTTTAGAATCCAACCCAAACTCCGCCACGATCTTGTTTGCCGCTTCCCAATCCAAATTTTTAAAGAATGCTTCCATGTAATTTTTACGATCCACCCCGTAGTCAATAAAGTACGCGTGCTCATACACGTCGAGCGTTATAAGTGGAATCGCCCCCCACACCGCCCCCACATTATGCGCGTCGCTACCATAATTGTGTAAGTGGTTGTCATTAAAGTCATAGGCTAGGATCGCCCATCCACGCGCACTCACCCCTGTTGCAATCATATCCGCCTTCCATGCTTCAATACTGCCAAATTCGGCCTCTATCATGTCTTTTAGAGCCCCGCTTACCTCTCCGGTGCCCGTGAGCTGCCCAAAGTAAGTCTCATGTAATTTCATACCATTGACCGCAAACGTCTCCTGGCGCTTTAACTCTCCAAACTCGCTGTATACACCGTTAGCAGCAGTTTTATCCGCCGATTCTAATTTCTCCTGGATCTCATTCGTCTTTTTCACATAGCCTTCGTACAGCTTAAAGTGATTTTGCACCATCTTGAGACTTAACCCTTCCTGATCTTTTTCTATTTTTAACGTATGTGGCTGAAATTGTTTTCTCATGGGTTAATGATACTTGAGGGTTTAGGGTATAGCCAATAGCTAGATTCAAGAATTAAGAATGGAGAATAATGAATAAAGGTTCCTGCATACTGCATTAAAACCTTAATTCTTACTTCTTTATTCTTACTTCCGCAAATAAATTTTTCTTTTATTTGCAGGAAATCTCTCAATCGCGTACCGCAACATCGTGCGGGGCATCATTTTATAATGCTTCTGCAAAAACGCTTCTTCTGCAGCCAATGATTTCTTCCCCACTTCCCGCAGCATCCAGCCAACTGCTTTGTGAATTAAATCATGAGCATCGCCAAGCAACATTTCAGAAATTCGCAGTGTCGGTTCAAACTCGCCTTGTTTTATAAAATAAAAGGTTGCAATAATCGCTACCCGCCGCGTCCATAAATGTTTTGATTGCGCTAGTTTTTCTAAAAACTGTGTGCTTTTTTTGGCGAGAAACAGGTACGCACCCACTATTTTATCTGCTGAAGAATCTACCAAGTCCCAGTTATTCACCTGGCCAATATGTTGCATATAAAAATCAAAGATCACTCGCTTTGTCTGTGTGTCTGCTTTTTCAAATTGTTTAACTAATATCAAAAGAGCTACCAGTCGTTGCTCATGAACAGGTGAATACAAAAGTTTTTGAATATCTGTAAGTGACGCGCTGGCAAAATGCCGATGTACCACCACCCGTTGCTGTGGCACCGTAATCCCCCAAAACACATCCCCGTGCCCATACTGCCCTTTGCCGGTCTTAAAGAACCGTGCTGACACCCCCGCCCTCTGGGGATCCTTTAGGTTATTTAGATCATCAATAATAAGCGCGTAGATTGATTTCACAGGAACAGTATATTTCTAAAACAAGCCTTCGTATAGTTCGAAAAAAATCTTGGAAATAAAAATAATAGAGAGATTCCGGCCATGCCTGACGGCAGGCAGGTTCGGCGGCCGGAATGACAGGATGTCTGTTAACTCTCTAATTTAATCAACCAGTTTTGTTCTCCTTAAAATTTATTGAGCGTAAGACCGGGCAAGCGCCCTTGGAGCGCTCTCAATAAATTTTAAGGAGAACATATAAGCTATTTGCTTGTGTTTTGAAACTATTGGCCATTGGCTACACCCTATACGCTAGATACCTTTGCTATAATATACAAATGAATAATGGCATTTCCAAAGTATCAGTCATAACCTTTATAGCCGTAGTCGCCATTGGCACCTACGCCGCCTTTTTTTACACCGAGCATAATCCAGTCAGTGTAAACATTCAAAATCAGCACCAAAGTGAGATTGTGGTAACCGCCAAAACGATTCAAGAAAAAACTGCCTATGCCACTATCCGCGCAGAGTACCCCCAGTTTTCGGGTGTTCCCGATGAGTTTAACAAAAAAATAGAAACCCTTATCACAACCGCCATTGCGGACCATAAAAAACAATCAGAAGAAAACTGGAAAGCTCGCGTGCAAACGTCTCCTCCTGGTACATTCACCCAAACTCCGAAAGAAGATGAACTCTTCGAATTTTACAGCAGTTGGCTTCCCGAGCAGCTTTCACCAGATCGTATTAGCGTGGTGGTACGGTTTGGTGGGTTTGCCGGTGGCGCTCATGGGTACGAGGATATCGCTACATTCAATTACGACGTAAAAAATAAAAAAGAAATACAGCTTGGCAGTTTATTCCCTAATGACCCAAACTACCTCAAAACAATCTCCGATTTTTCCCGCGAGTCACTTGCCCAGTCTTTAAAAATCGCCTATCGCCCCACCGATATAAAAGATCAAAAACAAGCAGACAAATGGTTTGAAGAAAGCGTATTGCCTGACATTGAAGCCGGCACTACCCCCACGCTCGAAAACTTCCAAAATTTCGGCATTCGCAACAACACCATCGTCTTTTACTTTCCGCGTTACCAAGTAGCAGCATATGCCGCCGGCGAGCAGCAGGTAGTAATGCCCTATCCGTTTGTGAAATAATATGATAGAGTGAGAAGCTAAAAAATGAGCTTCTTTAATCATAAAATAACCCGTACCGTTGGGGCTGCTATTGTTATTGCTTTCGCTCTTTTCGGTTTTGTATTAACCGTGGGCTTTTTTGCTGTAAAGTTTGGCCTTACAAACGTACCTGGTGCCATTGATCTCAATGATCGTGCGCTGAGCATTACAAATAACCCCAACCAAGCCATAACATCCGATCTTCAAGCTGCCTGGTGCTCAGTTTCAGTATTACAAGAAAAATACCCGGTAAACGCTGGGCTTATCTTGCAGTATCTCCGCGAAGGCGGAAATCCAGCGATTGCCGTGCGGATGGTTGACGCTGTGCTCCCCTACACTACGCAGAGTTCTGTAATGCAATCTGCTATCACTCAATGCGTTGTCACAAAAAAGCAGGTAGCACTAGACTCTGCAATTTACTGGATGAATACGCCGGAGTGGCAAGCACTTCGCGAAGCCATTCGCAAAGACTTACCTGCGCTTCAAAAAGCCGCGAACGCATCTGGTGTCTCCCCTCGACTCATTGCTGCTCAACTTATCGCCGAGCAGATGCGTTTGTTTACGTCTGATCGTGAGTTATTCAAACAAGTGTTTGCACCATTAAAAATTTTAGGTGCAGAAACACAGTTTTCACTCGGGGTGACGGGAGTAAAAGAAGAAACCGCAATCGCGGTTGAACAAAATGTAAAAAATCCCACCTCGCCCTATTACCTTGGGACGCAGTATGAGCATTTGCTTGATTTCGAAAATCCACAATATGCAACGAATGAACGCATTGCGCGTATCACCAACAGCAAAAATCACTACTACAGCTACCTCTACACCGGGCTATTCTTACACCAGGTGCAAACCCAATGGAAAAATGCCGGATTTGATATTGTAGATAAACCAGAAATCGCCAGTACCCTTTTTAATATTGGCTTTGCCCATTCCAACCCAAACGGTAACCCTCAGGTAGGTGGCGCCGAAATAGCCATAGATGGCCGCACGTACACATTCGGCCGGCTCGCTTCCGACTTCTATTACTCTGGCGAACTCCAAGATATTTTGCCGTTATAAAGAAAAACCCTTCGAGTGAAGGGTTTTTTGGAGATATGTCGTTTTTGCTTATTACAAGCTACTCGCATCCTTATTTACGTTCTGGAAATCAGCATCCACATTTGCCCCCACATCAACCGCATTCAAGTCAGTATCGGTTGAATCAATCACAGTGGCGGTAGTGTTTGCCTCTTGCTGTGAGGGTGTTTGTTGTGATGTCTGCTGAGTGCCCATTCGCATCCAGTAATAGGCACCAAAAACAACCACAATAATAACCGCAATACCAATGAGCCAATTTTTGCTATTCATAAATGGTGAAAAAGATAAATAAACGCGACAATAAAATATTATGGGTTTGTGCCACTTGCAGTTCCTGTTGCGGAACCAGCTGGAGTGCCAATCACCAAAGCCAAGGCCTTACCAGCAGCCCGCACAGCCTCTCGAGCAGCTTTGACAGCCTCAGAAACCTTTGTAACGTCAGCGCGCAACGCGTCACGAACTTTCTCTACGGCCGCACGTAATGTGGTTTCGCCGGTAAAGGTGATAGTGTATGTTTTTCCAGTTTGGGTCGTAATAGCAGTTCGTGCGGCAGCAATCGAAGTTTTTGCGGTAGCAATGGCAGTGCGAACGGTTGCTACATTCTTACCATTCTTCTCCGCCTCATCGGTGCGAGTGATAATTTTGTTCAAAACCGCTTCAATTTGGTCGACTGCCTTTGCAAAAAAGTCAGAACGGTTTGAATTTATATGAGAAAGTTGATCATCGATACGCTCTACTGCTTCTTTCTTTTTCTCATCTTTGATCTTTGCGAGACGATCTTTGAGTTCTTGTTTATGCTTTTCAATGGCATCCTTCATCTCCATCTTCTTTTGCTCGCGGAGCTTCTCGAAATCCTCGCGCTTCTGCTCGATTTCTTTTTTCATCTCCTCGCGACCATTTTTGATCTCGCCACGAATCTCGTCGCGCTTTTCGCGGATATCACCCCGCAAATCCTCCATTCGCTGGCCTACGCCAGGTACCGGTTTTGCAACCCCGTCTTGTGCACGAGCAAGACCAGTGGTTGCGGTAAATGCCAACAAACCAAGTGCAATAAGTGTGTGTTTACGCATACCACCTAGTATAGCACATTTGGCAGTTTGTTAAGCGGCTTTGTGGTGATGTTGTTGGCCGGCTAAAAGATGTGTTTTTCCCGCTTCGAGCTCTGTAACTATGTCCCGACCATCTGACCCATCATGGTGATACATGCCTATAAAAAATGCATCTTCATTGGGCTGATAATAGAGTTTTGCGCCGGTATGCAGCAAAACGCCCCCACCCCCTGGCATCTTCTCCAAATCCCTCATCATCTCGTCATACTCACCTTGTGAACCCGCTATTGCCCGTACTTCGGCGTGACTAACGGGAATGTGCCCAAACTGCTCAAAGCGTACACCTTCGCGCTGTTGCTTGATAAATTCGGTTTCACGAGTTTCCACATCCTCTTCTCTTTCTGGTTTTTCATCGTTCAAATTAGCCTCAGTAAAAGAAACATCTTCGCCATGCTCGCGCTCGTGATGAGAAGGTGAAGTGTGCTCGGTGGCGTGGTGTGGATTACCCTGTTTCCCTCGAAACTTGTAGTGTAGTTTTCCTGCGTCATCCTTTCGTTCGTGAGCATATTTTGCATCCTCAGGCCCCTTTCGCGGCCCCATCGATTGCATCTGACTCAGATCGGCTGGTTTTGAATGAGCCTCTGTACGACGCTTTTTTTGTGCTATCTTCTTTTTTGTCGGTATCAGGATAATAGACCTTTGTAACTTTATCTTCCGGTAGTGGTTCCCCAGTGTGCCATGATTTATACTCCATATAATTAATGATAAACACAGTATATCATGTTAGGTAAAACAAAATGGAACCTAAACAAAAAATCTCCC
>CAZXZC010000016.1:0-15411 GCA_964645125.1 uncultured Candidatus Saccharibacteria bacterium
CGCATGACGTCGAGTGCTTTGGTGATGATTTCGTCGGTCGAGAGTTTAGTGATTTCAGTGCCATCGTTGGGGCAGTGAGGGTGGCCGATGCGGGCGAAAATAAGCCGAAGCAGGTCGTACACTTCGGTGATCGTGCCAACGGTGGAGCGGGGGTTGTGGGTTACGGTTTTTTGGTCGATTGAAATTGAAGGGGAGAGGCCTTCGATGGCATCGACATCGGGTTTGTCCATTACCCCTAAAAATTGGCGGGCGTAGGCAGAGAGTGACTCTACGTAGCGGCGTTGGCCTTCAGCGTAGATGGTGTCGAAGGCGAGGCTGGATTTGCCTGAACCGGATACTCCGGTAAACACCACTAATTGGTTTTTGGGGATCTCCAACGATACGTTTTTGAGGTTGTGTTGGCGGGCACCTCGGATTTTTATGGTATCGGCGTTGGGCTTTGACATGACTAGATATTGTAAGCTTATTTTTATTCTACAGCAAGACGTTTGGGCGGTCCTATTCCTTATTGTTGAGTGCGCTCCAAGGCCGCTAGGCCGGTCTTACCCTCAACAATAAGGAATAGGACTGAGGTGCCAGTTCCCATTTTGTTTTCTCACAAATAGTTATTGGTTCAAAAATAAAAATAAGCGTACGTGGTGGGGGTGGGGGAAATACAGAGCAATTTGCTTTTTTGTGGAAAATGTGGTGTGATTTGGTTTGGAAGGATTGAAATCTTATTTTTTTGTAGGAGGTAGTGGGTTATGAGTAAAATTCCAGATGAGTTGTTTTGTGCCAGAAATATTCAGGGTTTTGAGTGTACGAGCGCCAGCAGTCCTTTTTCTTTGACTATTGTGTTGTGCAATGAGCTGCGTGCGTTTAAACCCAGGGTGATTCAGCCCAAGCCTTTTTACCTTATTACCACCGCAAAGGGCTATGTGGCTGTTCGCGGAGACGGCGTGGCTGTTTTTCGTGAACTTCCTAACCCCAATGCCCCGTGGTTGGATAGCGAGAAACTTATTCCCTATGCAATATTACGAGAGCAAGGCATTGGTGTTGTCGCTGAAAAGCTTTGTGAACTCGAGCCCGCTTTGCCCAATGCGGCGTAAGTTTTTTCGGGTGAGTTTTTCAAGGTAGGGTTTCTGGATTTCCAGAAGCCCTCTTTTATTTTTGATTTGTCAGTAAATGTTTATTTAAAAAACTGGATTATCTGATCATGTCGGATAATGACAAATGTGGCGGTGGTTTTTGTATATAAAAAGTAAAACGACCAAGCTTAAGCTCGGTCGTTTGGTTGTTGGGGGAGAGTGTGTCGCGCCGCAGATTACTCTGCGTCGTTGTTGCATTCTTCTCCGGGGTTGTTTTTTTCGTATTGAAGCCGCATGGCCTCATACTCTTGCGAGGTGAAGCTCACGCTTCCCTCGTAATGCCGGTTTTTAAAAGCCAGCGTGTTTTTTCCTTTTTTCACCTCGTATCCTTTTTGGCTTACAAGGTTTTTCAGGAAGATAAAATCTTCTGCATCTCCACTGGCTCGAAAGTTTGAAAGAGCGCGTTCTACTCTTTGGAACGCGTCCCGTTCTTGTTGGGTATGCCTTGTTAGGGCTCTTGCGTGTCGAAAGTGTCCCGGCATATTTTTTGCTCCTTACCGAACTATTGAATTTTCAAGCTTGTTCTTATATTATATCATAAAATATCCTATTTTGTCAATAGCATAGATATGCCTTGTATCGCAAGCTATTTCTTGAGTTCGCGGATTTTGTCGCGGATTCGGATGGCTACTTCAAACTGCAAGTTGTCGGCGGCGCGGCGCATTTCGCTCTCAAGTTTTTTGATCATTTTTTTGCGGTCGTAGGGAGTCAATTTTTCACCTTCTATAGTGTTGAGTTCAACGTTACTTGGAAGTGTTTCAGAGGAGCGGGTGATAAAGTCAGTGACTTCGTCTTCTTTTTTGACGATGCGTTCTCGGACCGCTTTGATAATGGTTTTTGGAGTGATGCCGTGTTTTTTGTTGTAGGCGAGCTGAATGTCGCGGCGGCGGGCAATTTCTTCCATGGCGGCTTTCATAGAGCCGGTTATGACATCGGCGTATAAAATAACTTTTCCTTCGGTGTTACGCGCGGCGCGGCCGGCGGTTTGCACGAGCGACGTGCGGGATCGCAAGAAGCCTTCGCGGTCAGCATCAAGAATGGCCACGAGTGTGACTTCGGGTAGGTCGAGTCCTTCACGCAATAGGTTCACGCCGATTAATACATCGAATTCATTTTTGCGCAGGCCGTCTAAAATGTCGGAGCGCTCAAGGGTATGTACGTCGGAGTGGAGATAGGCGGCTTTAATTGTTTGGGCTGCTTCTTTTTTGCCCTCTTCTTTGGCGATGGTTTTTTCGCGTTCGTCGAAGTAGTACTTCAAATCTTCGGCGGTTTTTTTGGTGAGGGTGGTGATAAGGACTCGCTGTTTTTTGGCAACACGTTTTTCTATTTCTTTTATCACGTCTTTTATTTCATCTTTGGCGGGGCGGACTTCTATTTCAGGGTCAATGATGCCGGTAGGGCGTACTAATTGCTCCACAATGCCGGTGTGGTCTTTGAATTTGGCGGCGCCGGCGTCTTTTTGCGAAAGCTCTACTTCCCATTCATTGGGGGTGGCAGATACGTATACGAATTTAGGGATGGCGTCGTAGAACTCAGGGAACTGCATAGGGCGGTTGTCGAGCGCGCTTTTCAAGCGGAAGCCGAATTCGATGAGTGTTTTTTTGCGGGCTTGGTCGCCGTTGAACATGCCACGAATTTGGGGGATGCTCATGTGTGATTCGTCCACAAACACGACAAAGTCATTGCCGTAGGCGGCGCGGAAGTAGTCGATAAGTGTGTAGGGTGGGCTACCGGGTTTTCGGCCATCGAAGTAGCGGGAGTAGTTTTCGATGCCGTTGACGTAGCCGACTTCGTTGATCATTTCGAGGTCATAGTTAACTTTGCGAAGGAGGCGGTCTGCTTCGGCAACTTTGCCAGCTTTTTTGAGTGCTTCGTATTCAAGTTTCAAATCACGCCGAATGGCTTTTTCACCTTCTTTGATGGATTTTTTGTCGGCGATGTAGTGCTTGGCGGGGTAAATGATGAGCCCTGTTTCTTCGGCGTTGTCCGGCTCTATTTGGTTGCTGGTTACGGGGTCTATTTTTTCTATAGTACTTATGACTCCGGCAAGGTTGGCGCTCACCCGGTAGCCAAAATCTTCGTAGGCGGGGTAGATGTCTATGTAGTTGCCGCGTACGCGAAAGCTGCCGCGGGTGAATTCGAACTCGGCCCGGGTGTACTGGAGCTCTACCATGCGGCGGGCAATATCTATCATTTGTATAGCTTCTCCTTTTTTGAGTTCTAAAATGGAATGGCCGTAATCGGCGGGTGAGCCAAGGTTGTAAATACAGGAAACGGAGGCAACCACCACCACGTCGCGGCGGGTCATGATGTTGGCGGTTGCGCGCAGGCGGAGTTTGTCGATGGTGTCGTTAATGCTACTTTCCTTCTCTATATAGGTATCGGACGCGGGGATGTAGGCTTCGGGCTGATAGTAGTCGTAATAGGAAACGAAGTAGGAGACGGCGTTTTCGGGGAAGAAGTCGCGCATTTCTTGGTAGAGCTGGCCAGCAAGTGTTTTGTTGTGCGAAATCACCAGCGCCGGCATTTGCAGGTCCTTTATAATGTTGGCCATGGTAAAGGTTTTGCCAGAGCCGGTTACACCTAGAAGGGTTTGGTTTTTGAGGCCGGCACGTAAGCCCGCGCTGAGCTTTTTGATGGCTTGCGGTTGGTCGCCGCTTGGCTTGTAGGGGGAGGAGAGGGAAAACATAGAAAAGAAGAGAGTATAGAGTATATAGTATGGAGTATTTAGAAGATAGAGAAGTGGAGTTACTGTTTAAGCCCAAGTTTTTATGGGTCGTTGATTTTGGCGGTTTTGAGCGCTAGAGTGACTATGGTACAGGTTGTTCTTTCAATATACAGTGTTTTTTTGGAGGTACGATATGAAATTTACCGCTTACCCTGATCCCAAATTTGCTACATTGCGCAATGTAGCGATCACTGCTGAAAATCTTAAGGAGGTTTTGCAACGATTGGGCATAGACCACTCGCGGTCTAATGGTTCTTTGCCAACGATAGAAGAAAAAAGGAGGGATATTGATACTCTTAATACTTGCTTCATTAAGCCTAACGCAATGGTGATTGAGCTTATGCATGTAAAGTGCGTGCAGGAGTCTGTTTCGTGGAGCGACGTGGCGGATACTGCCTTGAAACTGCGAAGAGAATTGTTCCCGTTTTGCGAAAGTTTGTTTGGGTTGGCTGCGTGCTTGGGGAGTGATAAAAAAACTTTTTTTGATGGCAAAAAGCATGCGATTGCGTTGCCATTGGTTATTGAGCGCTCTGGCGTTGTGACGGATCTTGCGCTTTGCGTGGTGCATGACCAAACTGGCCCGGTAAGGCCGCACCGTATTTTTCGGGTGGATATGGATAGTTATGGAAATATCGCACGAATAATGCCGGTGTATTGGTTTAGCCGGCCTATGGTAACTGCTTCTTTTTGAATCTTTTGCGTTTTGGTTATTGGCGCTTGGCTTTTGCAGGCGCCTTTTTTTACCTTGACGGGCGGGAGAGGTGCTTTAGAATTATGGGTATATGAATACACCACACGAACACGAACCTCATTCTGAAAATTCAGGAATGAGTAGTGAAAAGGCTGGCGCGATGTCGCGAATGAAAAATACTCAGATGGCTTTGCCGCTGGCTATTTTGGCGGCTGGGGTTTTGATTTCTGCTTCTATTATATTTACCAGCGGGGCGTTTAAACGTTCTGATACAACCCAAACAGTGCCGACTGATACGACTGGCGGTGTGGTGGGGACTGCTCCGGAATCACAGGCGCGCGATGTGGTGTTGGGAGATGCTAAGGCGCCAGTTGCGATTATTGAATACGGGGATTATCAGTGCCCGTTTTGTGTGAAGTTTTTCAAAGAAACAGAGCCTTTAATACGTGAGAACTATATTAAAACTGGTAAGGCCAAGATGGTATTTCGTAGTTTCCAGTTTTTAGGGCCTGAATCGTTATTGGCAGCAGAAGCGGCAGAGTGCGCCAAAGACCAGAAGAAGTTCTGGGAATACCATGACGGGTTGTATTTGTTGGAGGAGAGCGACGGCCAGGAAAACAATGGCAACATTACCAAGCAGGCGCTTATTTCTTTAGCTGGCGCGAAGGGGTTGGATGCAGGGTCTTTTGGTGAGTGTTTGAATTCTGGTAAATACGAGAAGCAGGTGAAAGACGACACGGCTTCTGCGCAGACTTCTGGTGTGCGTTCAACTCCAACAGTGTTTGTGAATGGGCAAAAATTTGAGGGTGCATACCCGTTTGCAACCTTCCAACAGGTGATTGATGCGGCGCTCAAAAAATAATGAGATAACGGTGAGTGCCCTCTTTTATGAAAAGGAGAGCGCTCCGGGCCGCTAGGCCAAGTCCTACGCTCCTTTTCATAAAAGGAGCACGATGAAATAAAATCTCCCCCGCCTATTGCGGGGGAGATTTTATGATTAAATACCCTCGTTATTTTTTGAGCTTGACGGGTGTGGTAGTATAAAACAACTATGATGTACGATCTTGTAATTGTTGGTGCGGGGCCGGCGGGGTGTGCGGCGGGGGTGTATGCGGCGCGCAAAAAATTAAAAACACTGCTTATTACGGAAAGCTTTGGTGGGCAGTCGATTACTTCCATGGATATTCAAAACTGGATTGGCGAGCCGACTATTTCTGGGTATGACTTGGCAAAGAAGATGGAAACGCACGTGAAAGCTTACCCGCAAGACGTGGAGACGGTGGAGGGCGATGTTGCGACTGCTATTACCAAGCAAGCCGACGGCACCTTTTTGGTTGCCACGCGTGAGGGTAAGAGTTTTGCGACTCGGTTTTTGTTTTTAGCAATGGGAAGTCGTCGGCGCAAACTTAACGTGCCGGGCGAAAAAGAGCTTGATGGTCATGGGGTGGTGTATTGTGCTACGTGTGATGCACCGCTTTTTAAAGGCAAGGAAGTCATTGTGGCAGGGGGTGGCAACTCCGCCCTTGAGGCGGTAGTGGATTTATTCCATTACGCTACCAAAATATATGTGGCTGTTCGGGGCGATAGCCTTCGTGGTGACCCAGTAACCCAAGAAAAGGTAAAAGCACACGCGAATGTGGAGATTTTATTTAATACCCAAATTACGGAAATTCATGGAGAGGGAGCGGTGCGTGAAGTAGTGGTGAATACGGGTGGAACGTCAAAGACTTTGGCTGTTGGCGGGGTGTTTGTGGAAATTGGGGCGGTGCCGAATTCTGAAATTGTAAAAGATTTGGTGATGTTGAATGCGGTCGGTGAAGTAGTGGTTGATCATAAGACTCAGGCAACATCTGACCCTTCTATTTTTGCGGCAGGGGATGTGAGTGATGTGTTGTATAAGCAGAACAACATTTCGGCAGGGGACGCGGTGAAAGCGATTTTGACGATTGAGGGGAAGGTGCACAAGGGAAAATAGCATTTTCTAAGCGGATTTCAGCAGAGCGCTCCGGGCCGCTAGGCCAAGTCTTACGCTGCTGAAATCCGCTTAGAAAACTTGGTTGGAGTGGAGGCGTGGAAAGAAAATTCTGATAGTACAGAGAGCGCTCCAAGGCCGCTTGGCCAGTCTTACGCTCCGCATTGTGTATTAAAAACTGGGGCGGAAGAAAGGAAGAGCGCTCAAGGGCGCTAGCCCAAGCTTTACGCTTTATAAAACCCAATAGGGATTAGAAGAATTTGGAGGGTGGGGGTGAAAAGCAGGGAGAAGAAAATGAAAAAGCCACGGGCGCGGGGTGCGCCGGTGGCTTTTGGTTTTTTTTGGGGGGTGGGTTAATTCGGTATTTGTTCGGAAACACAACTGATGCGCACGACCCCGTTATTTTGCGAGAGGGTTACAAATCTTCCATCTTTGTGAACGGCTGACAGAGCATTATTTAGTTGCTCTGCAATGTTTTTGAGTTCGGTGTTTGAAAACAAGGTTGCGGTGGGTACATAATCATCGCTTCCTGGTTGCAGCCTGTGTGCTGCATTTTGAATTGCTAGCAAGTCTTTTGTTTCGCGATCCGGGGACGGTGTTTGTTTTTCCGCCCATACTCCTGTTGGCGTACTCATAAACCTGTAAGCTCCTTTCATGTAAAACGCACGGTTTTGCTTGTGCGCGTGTTTTGTTCAAGCGAACTGGTCGTTACAGTATCATGTGTTGTAAAAAAGTCAATTTTTTTCTTGACACTGGTTGGGAGCGCCTATTAGTATGGTATTGGCATTCTTTGGTCGAGAGTGCTAATACGGAAATTTTTATACATTATGCAATTACAACCACTTTCTGATCATGTTATTATTCAGTCTTTAAAAGAGGAAAAGATGACCAAGTCGGGCATCTACATTCCAGACACTGCTTCCCAAGAAAAGCCTATGCAGGGAACGGTTATTGCGGTTGGTCCGGGTAAGCGGGCAGCCGATGGCACCGTGCAACCGGTTGGTGTGGTGGTTGGGGCGACGGTGATTTTTAAAAAGTACGGTCCTGATGAGGTCGAGATCGATGGCACAAAATATTTGATCGCGGAGGAGTCAGATATTTTGGCAATTGTCGCATAATATTTTTTATCTTTCATATGGCAAAACAAATTTTATTTAACGAACAGGCTCGCACGTCGATGAAAAAAGGTATCGACAAACTGGCTGAGGCGGTCAAGATGACTTTAGGCCCCCGCGGGCGGGCAGTGGTCATTGAAAAAGGGTATGGCGCACCACAAGTTACATTTGACGGTGTGACCGTTGCAAAGGAAATTACCTTAGCCGACAAGTATGAAAACTTAGGGGCTGAATTTATCAAACAGGCGGCCGATAAAACCAATGATAATGTGGGTGATGGTACGACTACGTCGGTAGTGCTTTCGCAGGCAATGATTGATGAAGGCGAAAAGCTTATTGCCGACCGTGGGTTTAATGTGATTCAGTTGGCGGAGGAATTGAAGGGTGGTGCCGCGGAAGTCATTACTGCCTTAGAACAGCAGCGCGAGGTGATTAACGACATGAAAAAGGTGCAGGAGGTTGCAACGTTATCTGCTAAAGATGGCGAGATTGGTGAGCTGATTGCCAAGGTCATGGAAAAAGTAGGCAAGCAGGGCGTGGTGACGGTTGAGGATTCAAACACCATTGGTAACTCATACGAGATTGTAGAAGGTATGCAGTTTGACCGCGGATATGTGAGTCAGTACATGGTAAGCAATCAAGAGCGCATGGAGGCGGTGTTGGAGAATCCGCACCTGCTTGTGACTGACAAAAAGATTTCTTCTATTAGTGAGTTGTTGCCACTGCTCGAGAAATTGGTGCAAGCTGGCAAAAAAGAGTTGGTTATTATTGGCGAGGATGTAGAGGGGGAAGCGCTTGCAACGCTCATCGTGAACAAGTTGCGCGGTGTGTTTAACGTGTTGGCGGTAAAGGCCCCAGGGTTTGGCGATCGCCGCAAGGACATGTTGCAAGATATTGCCATTGTTACTGGTGCCCAGTTTATTTCCGATGACTTAGGTCGCAAGCTTGATTCGGTGACCTTGGAAGATTTGGGTGTAGCGGCTCGGGTGATTTCGACCAAAGACACTACCACGATTGTGGGGGGCAAAGGAGACCGTACTGCAATTGAAAAGCGCATGCAGCAAATTGAGGCGCAGGTGAAAAAGACGGATTCGGAATACGAGCGCGAAAATTTGCAGAAGCGTTTGGGTAAGTTGTCTGATGGAGTGGCGGTGGTGAAAGTTGGCGCGCCGACTGAGTCTGCTCAAAAGGAATTGAAGCAGCGCGTAGAGGATGCGATTGCGGCAACTCGGGCAGCTATGGAAGAGGGTATTGTGCCTGGGGGTGGAATGGCGCTTTTTAACGTGTTGGTTGGCCGCCAAGACCGTTCACGCGATGTGAAAACTGTCGCGGATGCGGCAGATCGGATATTGCGCCGGGCACTGGAGGCTCCAATTACGGCAATTATTGCCAATAGCGGTGAGTCCCACAGCAAGGTAGACGAGCTTCGCAAAGCAAAAACTGGATCGTCGAATGATATTTGGCATGGCTTTAACGCGAAGACGAATACGTTTGAGAATTTGAAAGAGGCTGGCATTATTGACCCGTTGAAGGTAACCAAGACTGCGTTTGTGAACGCGATTTCAGTTGCCAGTACTTATTTGACTGTTGGTGCAGCAGTGAGTGATATTCCAGAAAAGAAAGAACCAGCAGGAGGCGGTATGCCAGGTGGCATGGCAGGGATGGGGGACTACTAAAATCCTGAAATAGAGTAGAGGGTATTGCCAATAGCCAATAGGATCTAAATTTTCAGGAAAGATAAAGACAAACCCCCGAACAGTTGTACAACTGTTCGGGGGTTTGCTATGGTGCATGCAGCAATTTCGCTCATTTCAAATCGGAGGGATTTTTTATGAATAAGGTGCTTGATGGTATGAACGAATTGAAGCATGTATCTCGTCCATTGCCGGGCGGGGGAATGGTACTGCTTCTTGATACTGGTGCATTGTTGAGTCCAGAAGTGGTTGCAATGCTCCAGGCGTTGTATTCACGTGATCCAGGCAGTGTTATGCAACATTTGATTAAGGTTGCCTCTCGTGGCGCTGAGAAGTTTATGACCCAATACTACGTTGGATATGGTCATAAATCTATTGCTGATTGCGGCACGGTGACTTTGTTTATCGAAGGAGTTTCCATGCTTGTTGCAAAAGCCATCCAGGATTGGATGCTCTATTCCGGCCAGGAAGCTTCCAGCCGCTACCTTGATTTTAAGGATCAACCATTTGTGAATCCTTTTGGCGTGTCTGACATTCATTCGGTGTTGCGAACATTCTATATTGAATCGTTTGAACCGGTTCGAGCGTGGACCGCACTCCAGTTTCCGTGTAAGTCTGGGCAAAATCCGGATACATGGGCAAAGGCCATTAAGGCTCGCACATTCGATATCCTTCGGGGTTTTTTACCCGCGGGTGCTTCTACGAATTTGTCGTGGCATTCCAACTTGCGTCAAATTTCGGATCATCTTGACCTTTTGTATTATCATCCACTTGAGGAGGTTCGGGATGTGGCAAAGACTATTTTTGCTGTCATGCACGAAGCTTTTCCCAGTTCATTTCCTACTCCTGATTTGGGTGATAAACTTGAACAAGCCAGACGCAGGTACAATAGTTTTTGGATGAATGATTTTTATTTGTACACAAATCCTTCGTGCCCTGATTTTGAGGGAACGAGTTTGTTTGTTGATGTGGATCGACTGTCTCGCTATCGGGACGTCCTTTTGCAACGTCCGAGAAAGGTTGAGTTGCCTAAGTTTTTGGGTCAATTTGCCCAGTTTCGATTTGATTTTCAATTGGATTTCGGGTCGTTCCGAGATGTACAGCGTCATCGTGCCGTGAATCAGCGCATGCCTTTACTGGATGTCACAATGGGTTTTGAGGATTGGTACCTTAATCAACTACCTGCTGATGTATGTGCACGAGCAGTTGATTTGATTGAGTGGGTTACGAAACGTTGTTTAGAGTTACCCGAGTTGATTCGCCAATATTATGTGCCCATGGGGTTTCTGTGTCCGTGTGTCATAACGGGTGATTTACCCGCTTCAGCTTACTTAGCAGAGCTTCGGGCAACTCCTCTTGTCCACCCCACGCTTCAGAGACGAGCTGGTCAGATGGGTCAGTTTATGAGAGATGCTTTTACCAGTTACACATTGCCTCCAACAGTTTTTTTGTATGAAGGTGAGGCTGGCATGTTTGATGTACGTCGTGGTAAGCAGGATATCGTTCGGGTTGAGATATAGTTTTTCTTTTTGTTCTCCCGTTTTGGCTTTTTATAGGCCAGGGCGGGGGATTTTTTTATTTTGGGTCCGCATTATATACTTTTAAGTATATGGAACGTTCAGAGGGCTTTCCTTCCATGCCCAACCCAGACATACCGTCATCTCATTCTGAAATTACGCCTGCGGTAAGGGAGATTGGAAATCAGGATGGCTCTTTTACGACCAAAGAGATTGACTCTCATAAAACTCACGTAGATCCGTATGCGGCCAGGTTTGTTAACCCTAAGTTGCCGCCAGCTGAGTTTAGTGCTCCCTCTTCGTATAAAACATTGCCGTTTTCTTCTAGTGAGCCTCATGAGCTTGCTGATACGCTGCCGCAGTTTCCCCAGGAGTTTGGTGCTACGCTACCATTTCATGATTCTGAGGTAAATAAGCCAACATTGGCGACTACCTTCAAAAAAGAAAATCTCCTTACCCGTTTTCCGTTGGATTCAAATTCTGCTATTCAAGAGCAATTACTTCGTAGAAAAAAACTCGATAGTTTGCTTGAGTCTCAATCGGAGCGTGTTTTTTCCTTAACTATTCCCGATATTTTAGCCCCTGTTTCTGGTTCGGAGGTTCGACCCCCGCTCACTGTTTCCGTGCGTGTTTTTACTGAGTCCCAGAATTTTTTTGAAACGGTTAAGGTAAAAGATGGGGGAAGGATTCGTGATGAGCGATTACCGGTTGTTCGTGAAAGTGTTTATTATGCCGTTACCATGCCAGAAGGTTATTTTAATCGTGATTCAATTACGACGTTTCCTGATATTAGAAATGCTCTTGATTTGTTAGAGGGGGTTATTGAAATGGCGCTCAGTGATCGCGGACTTCCGATAAAAGCAATTGACTATTACCAATATGAAGCTGGTGGGCAGGCTATTACCGCTTCTGGGGCTCCTGTTGTTATGAAGAAAAAGTATATCATCGATCTTGTTGGTGATGATGAAACTGACAAAGGGGACTTTCCTCAAAAGATAAATCCAGATGGAATATATACAGTTCATTTTCCAATCAAATCGTTACATCAAAATTTGGAGTCGATGCAGGAGAGTATCGATGCGTCCCTTTCTCAGTTGCCACTAAAGTCTTCTCAGGCAAACGATCTTACTACAATTACTCTTGATGATGCTATTGTGCGTCATAATTTGGAAATTTATGACAGTTTGCGGGTCATTGATAGTGGTGGGTTGCGAGAGAAAGTTCGTGAGGTTGCTGCACGATCTTTGGCTGCAAAGAATGTGTCTATGATTAGATCCCTTGTTGATTACAATGATCTTCAAGATGCTTTGGATGAGCGAGGCGGCCCGGTACAGGGAACTTTATATATGCATTCTCGTACCGGAGCTGTGTTTGCAGTTGATTTACCTCATCGAATTTTACCTACTGGCCCAGATCTTGTCGCACATTCAGAACTTATTCCTATCGCATTTCAATTCGAGCGTTCTTCTGAAGATGGGGAGGGTGTTCGTTTTATCGTGCCGGATCTTTTCGCTCAAATTACAACTAAAACCGCAAAGGATGTTCAACGATATGGCGTGAATGTGGTGCGGGATCGAAATTTGTTTGCATACCATACTATGGGTTCGACGGTGCAATTATGGAATTATCGAGGTTAGTTGGCGAGTGTATTTATTGACAAATTTTATTTTCTATCTATACTGATGACGTTCTTTAATTTTTGGATGAAGGGGGTTGTATGAGTCAGTATGATGAGGTTATTTCTAACAGTCGAGCTCTATTGAAAAAGGTCTTGTCGTCGGCGGTTCTTCGAGGTACGCTGTCGTCGGTTGGTAGCATGGTCCGAGTTTCCATAATTATTGATTCTGCGGGAAGAATTGTTTCTGTGGGAAGTTCGGCGACGGCTATTGAGGGCTGTTTTTTGTGCAGCCTTACCGTTGATCCTTCGGATTTAACTATTATGGATATTTTACAGCAGGATAAACTGCCGATAGGTATCTATGACCTACTTTCAAAGACCATTAAGGCTTGGAATGAAAATCCTAAAGCCTGAACTTTTCAACTTTTTTGTTTTCCGGCGCCTCTTTGTAGAGGCGCCTTTTTTGTATCGACAAAAGGCGTAAAAAATGCTATATTACATGCACTATGACCATACTTCTTATTGCGGTGTTAATAGTGGTGGGGTGGGTGATTTTTGCCTATAACGGCCTGGTGGTGCTTCGCAACCGCGTTCGCGAGGCGTGGAGCGATATTGAGGTGCAATTGAAGCGCCGGTACGATTTGATCCCGAATTTGGTGGAGACGGTAAAGGGCTACGCGGGGCATGAGTCGAAAGTGTTTGAAAATGTAACCGAGGCGCGAAGCCGGGCGATGGGTGCACCGGTTGGCTCTACCGCTCAGTTGGCGGCTGAGAACGCGCTATCGGGAACGTTGAAGAGTTTGTTTGCGGTAGCTGAGAATTACCCGCAGTTGAAGGCAAATGAGAATTTTGCAAAGTTGCAAGACGAATTAACGGATACGGAAAATAAAATTCAGGCTGCCCGCCGGTTTTATAACGCCAATGTGCGTGATATGAATATTAAAGTTGAGGTGTTTCCTTCGAATATATTGGCTGGCATGTTTGGGTTTAAGCAGGAGCCGTTGTTTGACGCGGAGCCGGAGGCTGAAAAGAACGTGCAAGTAAAGTTTTAATCCCTTTTAGGGATTAAAACTTAGAATAGAGAAGTAAGAATTGAGAATTAAGGTTTTTATACCCTTTATTCATTCTTCTACATTCATCATTCTGTTTTTTATGGCAACTATTTACACTCATCAATCTTCAAATATTCGCCGAACATTTATGTTGTTTGGGATATTTTTGGTGGCGATTATTGGGTTGGGGTTTGTGTTTTCGCAGATTTACCAGGACCCAGGGATTTTATACATTGCAGTGTTGGTGAGCTTGGGCATGAATATTTTTAGTTATTTTGCTTCAGACTCTATTGCGCTTTCATTGTCGGGTGCGCGCCCAGCACAGAAAAAGGATTTTCCGCAGCTGTATGCGATTGTTGAAAATTTGTGCATTACGGCCGGGTTGCCCATGCCACGACTGTATGTAACCAATGAGCTACAGATTAACGCGTTTGCCACGGGCCGTAACCCCCAGCATGCGGCTATTGCAGTGACAGCTGGGGCACTCCAGAAACTTACGAAGCCTGAGCTTGAAGGGGTTTTGGCGCATGAGTTGTCGCATATTGGTAACCGCGATATTTTGGTTTCAACGGTGGCGGTGGTACTAGCTGGTACTATTTCAATTGCGTGTGATTTTTTCTTACGTTCGATGCTGTGGGGTGGTGGTCGGCGCAGTCGCGATGATAATGACAATGGTAGTGGCGCGATATTTTTAGTCATTGGCATTGCGGTGTCACTGTTGGCTCCACTCGGGGCTATGCTGTTGCAGTTGGCTATTTCACGCCGGCGAGAAGGGTTGGCGGATGCCAGTGGTGTGTTGTTGACTCGGTATCCGGATGGGTTGGCAGATGCTTTAGAAAAGATCGCTCGTGACGGCACGCCGATGACACACGCGAATACTTCTACTGCGCATTTATGGATTGATACGCCGTATAAAAGTGAACGGCAGATGGCATGGTACCAAAAATTATTTTTAACACATCCGCCGTTATCGGAACGGATTGCGGCGTTGCGGGGGATGAGTAGGTAGGTTTACATACTGCTTAGGATTGTATGACATTTTTAGAGACAATTTATTCGAGTATTTATAAGAAAGGATTTTACGCGACTCTTGCCGAACGGGGAGCGTGGTTTTCTGTTTCGTATTTTATCGCTCTGGTTTGCATTACCGCAGTGGTGGTGGCTGTTTTTTATACGGTACTTGCAGCGGGTAGTTTTGTAGCGTGGTCGCGTGGAGTAGCTGATAGTATACGTGAATATTTTCCTGCAGACGCGGGGGTTTCTGTTGTGGCTGGGAAATTAAGTATTTCGCCTGCTTCTCGGGTTGAGGTTAGAGTATCGCCTAGCTTACGGGAGTTTTTTGATGATATCGGCGCAAATTCATTACAGAATTTGGCAGTGTTTGACGCGAATACTTCGTTTTCTGCTGAGCGGGCGCTGCTTGTTTTTTCTTCAAGTACGTTGTTTGTGGGGCCTTCTGAACGTTCCGTGAGCGAATATCCCCTGATTGACGTTCCTGATTTTTCCTTAGATCACGCCTCGGCGCTTATGTTGGCTGATCGGTTGGGAACATTTCGGCGGTTTATTCCATTATTTTTGCTGCTTGCTACTTTTTTTCTGGTTGTTTTTGTGTGCGGCGCGTATGGCGTATTTCTTTTGGGTATTGCCGCCTTTGTTGCTTTGATTGCGCTACTTCTTAAGCGTAAAGCGGATTCCCAAGATGGGACAGTAAGTTTTTCTCTCTTTACATATGACTTGCCCTGGAAGGTGCGTTACCAAGCATTAGTGCACGCGTCTACGTTTGGAATTTTATTTTTACCATTTGTATTGTTTGTATATCCGCCGTTTGTGCCATTGTATGTGTTGGTTGGCTTGCCGGTGAGTGTGGCTCTGGTGTTGTGGAAGTTGAAATAAAAAA
>CAZXZC010000017.1:0-15408 GCA_964645125.1 uncultured Candidatus Saccharibacteria bacterium
CTTGCAGGAGGGCGTTCTACATGAGCGCCCTTTTTTTGACTCTGCCGGTAAAATACCCTACAAATAAATATAGAAACTGGTAGGCACTGTGCCTGCAAACTATTGATCGTACACAATTGAAAAAGGGAGTTCGTATATGAAGTACTGGCGAACGTTCATGATTGCATACTGCATGGTTTTTGTGGTCCTGCTGCCACTACGGGCAGAAGAAGACGCCACAAAACCAAAATCCAAACCACAATTTGACCTACGTTCCGGCGTGAAAAAGTACCCGCACACAGCATCATCGCGCCTGAAAGTGAAACTCCGACGAGTAGATAAAAAGTTTTCCTACCTTATCGTTGCGAAAACAGAAACTGACCCCACAGCTACGTTTCAAATTGCGGGAATGGTAAACGACAGGGTGGTAGTAGTGGTTTGTAAAAAGGGACAAAAAACAGATTGGGCAACAAATGAAACCCGCATATTTGTAAGTCGAGAAAATCACGCAGAAGCTGATGGCCTCTACACGCTCGGTCCACTCAAAGACACAACTGTTCCGGTAAAGTGCTACAGCAATAAAGGCAAGCATGTAGGGTGGAGAATAGAGAGTCCAGTCGGAACCTTTTTCTTTTCGGTCGTGGAAAGCCGACCCGATACGTTCCGCAACAAAAAAATAAGGACGATGTTACTGGCTATTCCGTCAATACTTAACCCAGCTCAATTTCGCAAGGGCATGAAGAAAAATGACGACTAAAAAACTTGAAAGGGGTGTTTGCCTCCATTGCAACGCCCTTTTTGTTTGTTTTGGAACTCTGAATTTTGGTATTTTATCCCTGAGTTTATCGCAATGCAGGAGCCTTTTTCCCTCGTTGATTTTGCCCGCTCGCTACCCACTACCGACTACTCGCTACTGATTTCCCACCCCCCTTGCAAAATATACAATTTTAGTACACAATATCTTCATTCGTCGCAAAAGGCGTTTTTTATTGACTTTTCCATGTTTTTACTCGGTCGAAAAGGAAGAATGAGCCAAGTATGGCAAGGCACAACCGTGGTGCCAGTAACTGTCATTAAAGCCGAACCAAATACGGTATCTTTAGTGCGCAATGCTTCTCGTGATGGTTACCAGGCGATTCAGTTGTTAACAGGTAAGAAAACCAAACGGGAGTTCCGCACCACAGAGTCAGAGAGTTTTAACGTCGGCCAAACGGTCGGCGTTTCCGTATTTAAGCCAGGCGACACTGTGCGGGTGTCAGGCCTTACCAAGGGTCGCGGTTTCCAGGGTGGTGTAAAGCGCCATGGTTTTGGTGGCGGCCCTAAAACTCACGGTCAAAAGAACCGTCTTCGCGCCCCAGGTTCGTTGGGCAGCACTGCGCCACAACGTGTAGTACCAGGCCGTAAAATGGCCGGGCATATGGGTGTTGAGCGCGTTACCATAAAAAACCTTACTGTGGTGGCAGTAGATGAAGCAGCGCGAACCCTTTCGTTAAAGGGCGCGGTTCCTGGTGCACCAGGTAGTCTGATCGAGATTCGCAAAACCGCAAACGCGAAATAATTACGCATATGAAAACCGATATCATCAGCATAGAAAATAAAAAGGTAGGCACCATCGAGCTTCCAGCATCAGTGTTTGGAGTATCGTGGAATGCTGATTTGATAAAACAGGTATTGACCGCGCAGCTTGCCAATGCTCGTCGGCCATGGGCGCACGCCAAAGATCGCAGCGAAGTTCGCGGAGGAGGTCGCAAACCATGGCGTCAAAAGGGAACTGGTCGTGCTCGTCACGGTTCAACCCGCTCACCATTGTGGGTTGGTGGTGGTAAGGCTCATGGTCCAACCAATAAGCGTGACTACAGCCAAAAGGTAAACAAAAAAATGAAGCAAAAAGCATTGTTTGCCGTGCTTTCAAAAAAATTCGCTGACAATGAAGTGATGGTAGTAGATGAATTGGCCGCAATTGGCGCAAAGACCAAAGCCGCAGCAGTCGCGTTGCACGCCATGCTTTCAATTCCTGTAAAGACAAAAAAAGTGGATGCTGCAATCATTGCTGCAACACAAGATAAAACCACCACTCGTGCTGCTCGCAACTTGGTAAAAACAAAAATTATGCACCCACAGTCGCTTGATTTGTATGAGTTGGTGAATCACAAACATGTGGTTATCGACAAGCAAGCCGTTGGCGAAATCGTCGCGCACTATAAAAAAATCGCAGCATAACCTACCGCCATGGCTAACATTTTCTTAATCAAAAAACCGCTCATCTCCGAAAAGGCAACCGATGCAACCGCGCAATCAAAGTACACCTTTGAAGTAGATAGACTCGCCACAAAGAGTGAAGTAAAAAAAGCAGTTCGTGCGCTCTACAAAGTAGACCCAGTGGCAGTAAACATGGTGCGTATTAATAAGCGCCCAGCAAAAATGCGTGGTGTTGCGACGAGCCCAAAGGTTTTGAAAAAGGCCATTGTGACATTACAGAAAGGTCAAACAATCGACCTCACATAATATACGACTATGAAATCCTACTCTCCACACACCCCAAGCCGTCGCGCAATGACCAGTGTTGATTACAGCACGCTCTCCAAGCACGGACCAAAGAAATCTTTGCTCAAAACAGTGCGCGCAAACTCTGGCCGCAACAGCCAGGGCCGTATTACGGTGCGTCACCAGGGTGGGGGAAATAAAAAACGCTATCGCATGATTGATTTCAAGCAGCAGGTGCTTGATGTGCCAGCGGTAGTGCAATCATTAGAGTATGATCCATACCGCACTGCCTTTATCGCGCTTATTAAATTTGCCACTGGTCAGTTTTCATACATATTAGCGCCTCATGAATTAAAAGTAGGCGCGACCGTAACAGTCAGTGAAAAAGGCGCGCTCACTGTCGGCAATCGCATGAAAATGAAGAATATTCCGCTTGGTACCATTGTACATAATGTGGAACTCGAGCCAGGTAAAGGTGGTCAGCTTGGCCGTTCAGCGGGTGCTGGTATTGAAGTATTTGCCAATGCCGATGGGTACACTGATTTAAAAATGCCATCTGGTGAAGTTCGTCGCGTATCATGGGAGTGCTTCGCCTCAGTTGGTCAACTTTCAAACATCGAGCACAACCTTGTGGTAATTGGCAAAGCAGGTCGTAATCGGTGGTTAGGAGTGCGTCCAACCGTGCGTGGTAAGGCTATGAACCCAGTTGATCACCCATATGGTGGTGGCGAAGGCAGCCAGCCTCGTGGTACCCGTAAGCCGAAAACCCTGTGGGGTAAGGTCACCGGAGGTCGCAAGACTCGCAATCGTCGCAAATGGTCGAGTCGCATGATCTTGCAGCGTCGCAAGAAATAGTTGAAATATAACATTTTTTCCAGTATCCTACTCTCACTTCTATGAGTCGATCTCTCAAAAAAGGCCCATACCTCAATGCCCGCTTAATGGAAAAGTTGGCGAAAATAAAACCGTCCGATAATACGGTTATTAAAACGTGGGCACGTGCCTGTGAAATCTCACCTGATATGGTGGGCTATGCATTCGCCGTACACAATGGAAAAGATTTTATTGAGGTGCGTGTTTCAGAAGAAATGGTAGGTCACCGCTTAGGTGAATTTGCGCCAACCCGTAAGTTTGTGCGCCATGGCGGTAAGATGCAAAAAGAAATCGAAAAAGGTGCCGCCCCTGCCGCTGCCCCAGCCGCAAAGAAATAATATACGACCATGAAACAAGCAACCGCAACAATTCGATACACTCGAGTCACTCCACGCAAAATGCGTTTTGTGGCAGATTTGTTGCGTGGTCTTTCCATTGCTGATGCGCACGCGCAGCTTTCGGCAGTGCCTCGTCGCGCCAGTGAGCCGTTGAAGAAATTACTTTCTTCTGCAATCGCCAACGCCAAAAACACTAACATGGATGTCAGTAAACTCTATGTTGCTGCGATCTTTGTAGATCAAGGACCAATGTTGAAGCGTTTTTTGCCACGTGCCCGTGGGTCGGCAAGCCCTATTCAAAAGAAGATGAGCCACACCACCATAAAGCTCGCCGAAAAAGACACTGCGACTTCACGCTTTACCATTATCCCAAAGCAAAAGAAGAATAAGAAAACTGAAATTATCAAACCAACAAAAGAAGCATCAGCTCCGCAGGCCCCCAAGAAAGAAGAAAAAGAAAAAGGCTTCTTGAAGCGTGTATTAGGCAGTGGCGCCAAGCCTGATGTTAAAAAGGGTCGAGCGAAAGGGAATCGGGGAAGCGAAGGATAAATTGCATAAACCGTAAAACCTTGTAACAATAGCCAAATACTTCTATGGGACAAAAAACTCATCCACTATCATTCAGAACCGGAATTACGCGCAACTGGAACGCGCGCTGGTTTTTGGCTGACAAACGTACCGCTAATACGTCCGCGTTAAAAAGCTTCAAAACATTTTTAGAAGAAGACGAAGCGATTCGCACTATTATAAAAAAGAAAGTAGCTGGGGCCGGTATTGCGAGCATCGAAATTGACCGCACTTCAAATAATGTGAAAGTGAGTATTCGTGCCGCTCGCCCAGGTTTTATCATTGGTCGCGCCGGAAAGGGAATCGAGGATTTAACCGCCGATATTGAAAAAGCATTAACAAAGCTCCGCAAAAACAAAGTAAAGGGATTGAGTGTCGATGTAGAAGAATTAAAGCGCAGCGAGGTATCGGCAGCGCATATTGCGGGAGTTATTGCCACCGACATTGAAAAGCGTTTGCCGTTTCGCCAGGCGCTGCGTAAAAACATTGAAGCGTTAAGCCAAAACAAAGAGGTAAAAGGCGCAAAAATTTTGTTCTCTGGTCGTCTTGATGGTGGAGAAATTGCGCGCCGTGAATGGAAGGCAACCGGCTCATTGCCACTTCAAACCCTTCGTGCCGATATCGATTACGCCCAAGGCACTGCATTCACAACCTATGGAACCGTCGGTATTAAGGTGTGGATCTACAAGGGCGAAGTATTTGAAGCAGACAAAAAGAAAGAAGAAGCCGCTTCCAGTCGACCCACCTACAATCGCACCCGTTAATTTACTGCCATGCTTGTACCAAAAAAAGTAAAACATCGAAAATGGCACAAAGGACGATCTCGCGGTCGTACCGTGGAAACTCGCGGGCTTACTCTTGCATACGGTGAATTTGGCATTAAAGCTTTAAGCTCTGCGTGGCTGAATTCTCGCCAAATTGAAGCAGCTCGCAAAACCATCACTAACTCTGTAAAACGCGAAGGTCGGCTCTTTATTCGCGTGTTCCCAGATAAGCCGGTAACCACTCGTCCACCCGAAACTACTCTTGGTGGTGGTAAGGGTTCAGTCGACCACTACGTGTTCCCGGTCAAACCAGGCCGTATTATTTTTGAAATGGACGGTGTATCAAAAGAAAAGGCTTTTGCCGCATTGCGTTTGGCCGGCTACAAACTGCCTTTTAAAACCGCAATCGTCAGCAAGTACAAATAAGCTACGCATATGAAAAAGCAACAAAAAGAAGAATTAAAAACAAAGACTCCCGCCCAGCTCACCGCGCTGGTTGCTGATAATCGCAAGAAATTGCATAGCTTAAAGCTTGACTTTATGGCCGGTAAAGTGAAGAATGTCAGGACTATTCACGAGGTGAAAAAGGAAATCGCCCGTGCATTAACCTTACTTCGCCAACAGTAATTTCACGCACATGACTCCATCAACCACTACAATCAAACGGAAAATCGAAGGAACCGTAGTATCCGACAAAATGGATAAGACCCGGGTGGTGTTGGTGTCTCGGCTAAAAAAACATCCGAAGTACGTAAAATATTACAAAGTTTCAAATCGTTTTAAGGCGCATGACGAAAATAATCAATATCACGTGGGTGATGTTGTGATAATTCAGGCATGTCGACCGCTCTCACGCGAAAAGCGCTGGGAAATAATCGGCAAAAAGTAATCCTATGATACAAGAACGATCCATCTTAAAAGTAGCAGATAACAGCGGTGCAAAGATCGTGCGTTGTTTTCGTGTTCTCAAAGGCACGCGACATCGCTATGCACAAATCGGTGATGTTATTGTAGCGTCTGTTCAGGTTGCCGAGCCTCGCAAAAATATTAAAAAGAAAGACGTGGTAAAAGCTGTTATTGTTCGTCAGCGCAACGCCACTCGTCGCGCCGATGGCTCCTATGTTCGTTTCGATGAAAATGCAGTTGTTTTAATTGATGCAAAAAGCGAGCCGGTTGCCACTCGTGTGTTCGGGCCGATGCCACGCGAACTTAAAAATCTTGGGTACGAAAAACTCATGACCTTGGCCGAAGAAATTGTATAATACCTACCGCTATGACTATTAAAAAAGGAGACACTGTAAAAATAATAGCCGGTCGCGACGCAGGGAAAACCGGCGCGGTATTAAAGGTGTCTGTTGTAGATAATCGAGTGACGGTGGAGGGAGTAAATATGACAAAAAAGCGCGTGCGCGCTCGTCGCCAGGGTGAAAAAGGTGATACCGTATTGGTACCACGTCCCTTGCAGAGCTCAAACGCAATGCTTGTGTGTGCGTCATGCAAAACCCCGTCTCGAACCGGATATCGATTTGAGGGCGAGAAAAAGGTTCGCTTCTGTAAACGCTGCAAAGCAAACACATAAATACCACTATGTCGACTTCATCAAAAATAGTTACGAACGTAACAAAAGAAACGGGGCGTGCGTTCATCGAAAAGGTGGTTATTTCAGCCGGCGTTGGCCGTGCGAGTCAAATTCCAAACTTTGAAGAAAAAGTATTGCCGCAAATCGTTTCGGATATCGCAGCCATCACTGGCCAGGCTCCCCATGTGTCAAAGGCAAAAAAATCCATTGCGGGTTTTAAGATTCGCCAAGGTCAGATCGTGGGAGTATCCGTAACGCTGCGCAAGCAGAAAGCGGTTGATTTTTTCACCCGTTTGATTACAATTGTATTGCCTCGGGTACGTGATTTTGGTGGTATTGCAAAAACCGCCATTGATGAACATGGCGTATTAAATGTTGGCTTAAAAGAGCAATATGTATTTACAGAAGTAACCCCCGAGACCTCATTACAGAGTTTCTCTCTGGGAGTCGCTATTGTTCCAAAGAAAAGACAGCGCGCCCTAGCGGTCACTGCCTATGAAAACTTCGGTGTACCCTTTATGAAAAAATAATTATGGCAAAACAATCAGTAATTGCGCGAAGCAAAAAAAAGCCGAAATTCTCAAGCCGCATTGTGCGTCGTTGTTTTCGATGCGGTCGTCGCCATGGGTATATGCGCGTATTCGGGTTGTGTCGTATCTGCTTCCGGGAAATGGCAACCGCTGGCAACATTCCGGGGGTAAAGAAAGCCTCATGGTAACACTCTAAGCATATGTACTGGAACATCCTCTCACAAATCAAAAATGCCGCTCAAGCGAAGAAAGATTCGCTTATGACTCCATTCTCAAAAAACGACTTCGAAGTTGCCAAAATTTTGGTTGCTGAGGGATTTTTGAAAGATGCGCAAAAGCGCGTATTCGGCCGAAAAAGCTTTATTGACATGAAGCTCAACTATGAAGCGGGGGGAGAGAGCGCGTTTACCGATTTTAAACTCATCAGCAAGCCAAGTCACCATTTGTATTATGGCTTCAAAGATTTACAAAATGTGCGCCAGGGGTATGGCGTTGGAGTTGTTTCAACATCTCGCGGTATCATGACCAACAAAAAGGCACGCGCAGCAAAAGTCGGAGGAGAGTATTTATTCCAAGTTTGGTAATTTACCTATATGTCACGCCTTGCAAAAAAACCTATCACTATCGCATCCGGAGTTACTGTACAAGTAGCCGGTACTACTGTTGCGGTAAAAGGGGCAAAAGCCGAACTTTCCGTCCCGGTATTGCCTGGCGTTGCGGTGACAGTTTCAGGATCTGAGGTTACAGTGGCAAAAACTGGAGATAACCGTGCTCACCAAGCAAATATTGGTACCGTGTGGTCATTAATCCGAAATGCTATAGAAGGAGTTTCAAAAGGTTTTACAAAGAATTTAGAAATACAAGGCGTGGGTTATCGTGCCGCCATGGAAGGTAAAACATTAGTGCTTTCACTCGGATACGTGCATCCAGTACGCGTTGAGGCGCCAGCTGGGGTTGTTATCGAAGTAGATAAAAACAACATGAAGGTATCAGGCGCCAACAAGGAGCTCGTAGGCTTAACCGCTGCTAAAATCCGCGCGTTGAAAAAACCAGAGCCATACAAGGGCAAAGGCATTCGCTATGTTGGCGAGGTCGTAAAGATTAAGGCTGGTAAAAAAGCAGCAACTGCGTAATATCTAAACCACCATGATACTCAAGAAAAAAAATCAAATCCGCTCTCGCCGTGCAAACCGGGTGCGCACTCGCATTACCGGTACCGCCGCGCGTCCACGCCTTTCGGTGTTTCGCAGCAACAAACATATGAGTGTGCAATTAATTGATGACGTTCGTGGTGTTACCATTGCTTCAGTTCACAGTAAACAAATAAAAGAGGGGAAAACAAAAACTGAAAAAGCGCAGGCAGTAGGAGCTGCTATCGCCAAAAAGGCAGCCACACTGGGGGTAAAAGAAGCCTTGTTCGATCGCGGTCGCAGTCGATACCATGGTCGAGTAAAGTCGGTCGCAGAACATGCACGAGAAAACGGCCTTTCAATCTAAATTATTTTTATGATGCAACCACAACGAGATTTCAAAAGACGAGATGGAAACCGCCCTCCGCGAGAACCAGGCAATGGCCTCAAGGAAAAGGTGCTTGATTTGCGCCGTGTAACTCGCGTAGTTGCAGGGGGAAAGCGCTTTAAATTCCGCGCAACTGTTGTAGTAGGTGACGAAAAGGGCAAGATTGGTATCGGTATGGGTAAGGGTATTGATGTAGCCCAAGCCGTTGGGAAGGCAAAATTAAAGGCAACTCGCAACATGCTGACTGTGCAATTAAAAGAAGGTCGTACTGTGGCGCACGAGGTATATGCGAAATATAGTGCTGCTAAAGTATTGATCAAACCAGCAAGTGCCGGTCACGGGCTTCGTTCTGGCGGCGCGGTGCGTTCAGTACTCGCTCTTGCTGGGATTAAAGACGCAACCAGCAAATGTTTAGGTCGCACTCCAAACAAGCTAACCAACGCCTGGGCAACCATTGAGGCCTTAAAAGCGTTAAAGCCACTTCGCAAAGTCGTTATTGCCCAGCAAAAACCAGTAGCCGCTGCGTAAAGACATTCACGACACTCATATGAAACTTCATCAGATACAAAAATTTACCGGAACCAAAAAAACACAGCGCCTCGGCCGTGGAGGAAAGCGTGGTACCACATCTGGTCGTGGACAAAAAGGACAAAAGTCACGCTCTGGTCATCGTATTCGCCCTGCACAACGTGATGTATTGTTGCGCATCCCAAAACGCCGCGGTTTCCGCAATAAGCCACAGACCAAAGTTAAAACAAAAGAGCTTTCAGTAGCGCGGGTCATGGCCAAAATTAAACCATTGGCTGAAGGTAAAAAATCATTTGCTATCGACATGGCAGTCTTGAAGCAGCTTGCGCTCGTACCGCTTCGTTTCCGGGGAGTCATTAAATTAATCGGCCCAGTTCCAAAAGAGGTGATTGGGGTGCAATTGCAGGGGATTGGTGCAGCAGCCTCAGTAAAGGCTGCAATTGAAAAGGCTGGTGGATCAGTGTAAAACAAGACAAGAGCCTAAGGATTTTAGGTCTTAGTTCAAAGATGCAAAGTACAATTCGCGATTAGTCTTGAACCTAGGGTCCAAAACCTATAACCTATAATCTATAACCTACGTATATGAACCGACTCCTTCAGATATTCCGTATCCCTGACCTGCGCAAAAAAGTCTTTATTGTGGGGGGTATTTTAGTTGCCTTTCGCTTGTTGGCAGCCATTCCGATACCAGGTATTGATGCAGCAAAACTCCAGGAATATTTTAGTTCAAATCAATTATTTGGTTTTTTGAACTTCTTTTCTGGCGGTGGATTATCGAACCTTTCCATACTTATGCTTGGTGTTGGTCCGTACATTACAGCAACCATCATCATGCAGCTTCTTACCATCATCTTCCCAAAGTTCAAGGAGATGTACTACGAACAGGGTTCGCAGGGTCAGGCAAAGTTTAATCAGTGGTCACGCTTACTTACACTCCCGTTGGCGCTTGTGCAATCATACAGTTTCTTGAGCTTGTTAATTGCTCGAGGCGTACTCGATCGGCCAGCTCCATTGGTGTTGATTACAAACATCATCGTCATTAGCGCTGGATCTATGATCGCGTTGTGGCTTGGCGAGCTCATTACCGAACAAAAAATTGGCAACGGAATTTCCTTAATTATCTTGGCGGGTATCATTAGCAGTCTCCCATCTTCGGTTGGTGCTGCTATTGTTTCATACAGCTCAGACCAGTTAATAAAATATATTATCTTTGCCGCAGTAGCTTTAGCTATTATTGCAGCCGTTACCTTCTTGAACGAAGGGGAGCGTCGCATTACCATCGCCTATGCTCGTCGCGTGCGTGGCAATAAAATATTTGGCGGTTCGTCTAGCTACTTGCCGCTCAAAGTAAACCAAGCCGGTATGATCCCGCTCATCTTTGCTATTTCAGTGTTGCTGTTCCCACAGTTTTTGGCGCAAATTATTACCTTGTTTTCAGCTCGGTATGGGCTGATTGTGACCGATTACGTAACACGATTTTTGAATAACCATCTTGCCTACGGCCTCTTCTATTTCACGCTCGTGGTTGTGTTTACCTATTTCTACACTGCCATTACCTTTAACCCAGAAGAAATTTCTAAAAACTTGCAGCGCAATGGCGGTTTTATCCCTGGTATTCGCCCGGGAGTCGCCACTGAAAAATACTTCTCGCAAACAGTGCAAAAAATTACATTGTTTGGCGCGGTATTTCTTGGGTTTATTGCGGTATTGCCATCTATCGTGCAGTACGCAACCGGTATTTCAGTCATCACCATTTCTGGTACTGCCATTTTGATTGTAGTAGCGGTGGCGCTTGAGATCATGCGCCAAATCGACTCGCAGCTTACCGTGCGTGAATACGACGGAATAGAATAACGCGCCAATAGCGAATAGGGTGTAGCCAATAGTAAAAACTAAAACATAAAGCAGCGTAATCCCCGCGAAAGCGGGGATCTATATCTCTGGATTTAGGCTGTGATGATGCCCTGTGCGTTGGTCCTCCTATTGGCTCTACCCTAAACCCTACTGGCTATTCTCAAAATTATGAATCATTCAATGCGCAATTCTCAATTGCATAATACGAGCATTTCAATTCTCCGCCTCCCCGTGCGCGTTGTTGAAATACTCAAAAACATATTTCATTGTCGTACCTACCACATAGAGGGCGCGTTTGTAATGGGAAGTTTGTGCGCCGTACTTGTACTGACCCACAAAGGACCCATTGAGTATCTTGGCGCTGCGGCAGTATTTTTTACCTTCATGCACGCAACCATAGCTGAATACATGCGCGAGGCTGAAAGTGAGCGGTTGCAAAAAAATGAAGTGGGTAGTGTTGCGCCAGTAGAGTGTTGCTACAAGTTGCCCTACTATTTTTATGCCAAAGAAATCATCTGGCTCGCGTATTTTACATTGCTTGGTGCGTATTCCGCGCTCGTGGGTGTGGTTGTATTTTTGCTCTATCAACCATGGCGTAGCCTCTGGCGTTCATATAACCCCCGATAAAAAAAAGCCGCTCCTTATTCAGGAAGCGGCCGGTGGTTTTTTGGCGTGACGTTACGGTTTAAAAGAAAACCGCTCCACCTCGCCACTAAAATTATTATTTGAGCTGGTGCAAGTTATTTCCCCGTTTGCCAACAGATCAGCAATTTGTTGGCAAACCAAGTGGTGGCTAACGAATTGCAACTCACGCACCGTGAGACGAGTATTAAGCGCCTCAACAATTTCTTGTTGTGAGAGAGGTTTTTTTGACCTAGCAAGAACCTCAAGTATATCGGTTTTTTGAACCGGTACAATCAAAATTCTCCGAAACACCACGCACAACAAAATGGCGCATAGCCAAACCACAACGCTGTAGGGCGGGTATGGAATTACCACACACAAAAGAAGCAACAAAGCCATTGATGACCAAAAATAGCCACCAAAGACCTCATCACTCACAAAATCCCACATCGATAAAGACATATGTCCTCCTCTGTATTTTGTATTTCAAAAATCTGTATAGGATTATTCTGCGCATTTATTCAATAATTGTCAATGGTTTATATCAAGTGGTTCAATGTGCGTGTAAAAAATAAAAAAAGAGCCACTCATAACATTGAGCAACTCTTGATCGTTGTGTATGCGGGTAGTGGAGTTTATTGCCCCCGGGGGCGAATGTGCGGGTAAGCACCATACGCAATGACCCCTGGCTCTGACTCACAGTACTGTTCGAAAATTTCCGCCCGCGCCTCAAGGACGGCCAGGACATTTTCTACACTATCAATTCGTATCCGTCGGATGCAATCGTTTAGACCGTACCTATCGTTTAATATCCGATGAACTTTTTCTGGAGTAAAAACTTCTTTGGAGTTCTGTGTAACAAGATCGCGAACCTCACAGTACGGAGCAGAAATCGGTGTTAGTTCGCGCAACAGCCATGCGCACCCCACTAGCAACAACCCAACTCCAGCAGCAATGGCCAGGGCGCGATTGTTATGTCCATAAACCGTCATGTATAGGAGAGCCACAACCACAAGGATTATGGCGAGGTAAAAAACAAACTGAGCAAACTTATTGTACATACAGTCAAAACCTCCCGTACAATGGAGCGTTGAAAGTATCGCTCGCGTATCAACGCCTTCGTGTTAAGACTTAATAAAGAAGCGTTGCACTTCTTCATCAGTACTCGTGCTATAGCCAATCTTTTCTGTTCTCAAAAGAGAAACAAGATGGCTTGCAACAGAGTCTTGGTTAATTTTGCGCCACGTGTTGGTTAAATTGAATATGCGAGCAAGGCGCTCAACGATTTGTTCTTGCGTGAGATGACATTCTGCGCCTCGTAGAACAGCCAATACATCAGCTTCAGCAACTGGAACCGGCCAAAGCTTTCGAACTAGAAAAAAGAAAATACATACAAGCAGCCAAACCCCAAGAACATATATCGAGGGTATCTTCCGTGTTGAGCCAATCACGGTAAAAATCCCCAACACAAAGCAGCAAAGATCAAAAAACGTCCGATTCGAAAATCCGTAATTTTCCATAGTGCCTCCGGTTGAAATTTCAAAAAACGTGATTAATCTATAGAATATTTTTTAAGATATGTCAATAATTTGCTCACTGCCAATAACCCGTTAACCTTCTAACTTTCTAACCCGTTAACTGTATTGGTATAATTTGCCTATGAACAAAATCGCAATCATGCTCTATGGCCTGCCGGGTAGCGGCAAGGGGACACAGGCAAACTTTTTAGCCGAAAAATTAGCACTCATTCACTTCGACACCGGTAAAGTACTAGAAGCAGCTGTGCATGATCCTAAGCGTCAAAAAGACCCCATTCTTGCCCGCGAACGAAAAAACTTTGACACCGGCAAGCTCATGACACCCGAATTTGTAGCAAAAGAACTCGAAAGCCACGCGCGCCACATCGCGGGTGCTGGCCTTGGCGTTGTGTTTAGTGGCTCTCCGCGCACCATTGGCGAAGCACACCAACTCGTACCGCTTTTGGAAGAACTGTATGGTAAAAAAAATATCTTTGCCTGCTACATCGATATTCCCGAAGAAGAATCCATTCGCCGCAACTCAGCTCGGCTTATCTGTAAGGAATGTGGCAAGCCATTTCTTTCCACCTATTATCCAACCAAAAAAGCCACGCAGTGCCCGCTGTGTGCGGGGGATCTATACAAGCGTACACTCGACAACCCGAAGGTCATAAAAATCCGCCAACAGGAGTTTCACGAAAGAACAAAGCCGATTTTGGCATATCTCAAATCTCGCGGCTACACTATCAAAAAATTTGACGGAACGACAAAACCATATAGACTGTTTGAAAAACTCGATGCCGCTATCCAAAAGCAACGAACAAATTAAAACCATGGCCAAGGGAGGTGCCATCCTCGCCGGCGTCATTCGTGACCTCGAAAAGGCGGTACGCCCCGGCATAACCACCAAGCAGCTTGATGATGTAGCGTACAAACTTATAACGGAGGCCGGTTGCAAGCCCGCGTTTTTACACTATAAGCCATATGGTGCCAAAAAAGCCTACCCAGCCACACTGTGCGCATCCATAAACCAAACTATTGTGCACGGTCTACCCGGTGACTACGTAGTGCAAGAAGGTGACCTTGTAAAGCTCGACCTCGGGCTTATTGTAGACGGCCTCTATGTGGACTCTGCAGTCACTGTGGTAGTTGGAGAAGTGCCTGCGCACGTGCAAAAATTAGTAACTGTCACGCGCGATGCGCTCCACGCCGGCATTAAACAGGCACGTATTGGTAACACCCTCGGCGACATCGGTGCCGCTATTGAGCGTGTCGCAACCACGGCCGGATTTCATATTGCTGAAGGCCTAACTGGCCACGGCATCGGCCACAAGCTCCACGAAGACCCGTACGTTGCCAATGTTGGGGTTCCAGGCCACGGCCTAGAACTCCAAGAGGGAATGACGCTTGCCCTTGAGCCCATGCTTGCCATAGGCACAAGTAAAATAAAGCAACTCGCAGACGACAGCTTTGTAACAGCCGACGGCTCACTGTCCGCTCATTTTGAACACACGATTGCCGTTACTAAAGCCGGCCCAATCGTATTGACAAAATAATAAATATAATGTAATAAAGTATACAGAAGTATTTGAAAAGTGTACTGCGTTGAGCAGTACTTCATCTGATAAATTAATGAATTTAAGGAGAGTTAACTATGAAATACCCAGAAATGAATTGGGGCAAAATGGAACAAGTGGTCGACGGGCTTGGTGGAATTTCAGGAGTGGAGCGTTTTTTGAAGGGGGAATTGACGGTAACTAAAACAACTCGTAGTTGCTACGATGATAACGGTAAAATTAAGATCGATGACCAGTTATCATATGGAAATATTGATTGCATTGGTATCTGCGATCTTCTGTTGCGCCTGCTTTCTAGAGCTGAAGAAATTGCTTGGCTTAAAGATCAAGATTCAAGCCGAGCAACACTCTGTTTCCCTGAGTCAATAACAATTATGGAAGATGACTGGTACCTACATTTGATTAAAGATAGGTATCCACAAAATCAAAAACATAGTTGCTTAGTTATTATTCAAAATTTCCCTCCCAAAACGAGGAAGCCAAAAGAGCGAGAAAAGGTGCGTATGTTATCAGGGCCAATTACGACCACTATTGCAGAGGCAATTTTCAAAAAAGTAATTGACTAAGAACATTGAGTCAATCAACTCGCCCAAAACCCGATACGTGCAAAGCGTATCGGGTTTTTTCTATTCACATCGCGCGCAAAAACAAAAATGGCAAATACTGTATCCTTAAA
>CAZXZC010000018.1:0-15100 GCA_964645125.1 uncultured Candidatus Saccharibacteria bacterium
TGACCAGGTCAGTGGGTGAGTCTACCCCTGGGATGTTGGGGTTGATGGAGATGGTGTCTGCGTGAGCTGCATTGATTTGTAAGAGCCATAGCACCCCATTTGCTATCAAACTGTTTTTTAGTACTTGCCGCATTTTGCGATAAACGTGTTGCCTGCTAATGTTGAGTCGCAAGGTACAATATCTTTTCCGCCAGTTGTTGTTTTAATTATGCAGTATTCTTTCTCGCTACAGCTCGGGGTTTTGTTGCGGCATGCATCTGCGCAATAGGTTGCTATATCGCCAATATTCGTTCCATTCAGCACGCATTGCAACCTGTTTTCAAATATGGTGCATGATCTTCCTGATTCGCATGGTCCTGAGCAGGTGCCCCCTGTGCCACTTTGGCCGCATGTGGCTGTTTTTTCGCAACATACGTAGGTGTTGTTTTGTTTTTGGCAGTTGTTTTTTGTGGGATCACATGAGGAGCCGCATAAGTTATTTGTATCGGCTGGCTTCTCTATGCAGCTATATTCGCCGCTTACTGGGTTTTTATTGCATGATTTTCCTGCGTCACATGTTCCAAAACAACTTGATTGATTCTGGGGGTTTTTGTCTCCGCATTTTTTATTTTCACAGCCTGGGGGGATTTGTGGGGCTACATCTCCGTTGCCTGATGGTGTTTGTTGTAGTGGTTGGGCTTCTGGCACTTTGCACGTTATGTTGCCCCAGGCGATGCCTGCCTTGCCTTGGGAGTCGGTGGTGGAGAGGCTGAGGAGGAACAAAAAAGTGTTTACTACCAAAAAGGCGCAGAGTGCCAGGGCTGCTCCGCCAATGGTTGTCCAGACGATGTTCTTGCCTTGTTGGGCAATTTTGGGCGCTGATCCGCCGAAGATCATCATGAGTCCGCCTACTACTAATGAAAGCGGTACCGCGATAAACAAGAGGAGCGTCAATATAAAATAGATGCCGTTTTGGGCTGTGGCGAAGAGGTCGCACAGGTTGCTACAGACTTTGGGTATGTCGGCGCCGGCTTGTTTTGCTTTTTCTACCTGTTCAGGACTTCCTTCGCATGAAAGGATGGGACCCCAGTAGGGGACTCCTTTGGCTACCGCAGGGTTTTCTTGTGCGTAGGCGATTTTTGTGACGGACGGGGTGAGTGTGAGTACCGCGAGCGCGAGGGCGAGTAAAAACTTTTTAAGCATTACTTATTAGTATACTCGAAATCGTATATCGCAAAACGTATATCATTCGGCTTTGCTCATGACAAGTCGTGAATCGTGAAGACAGGAATGAGATTTCTCACATACGTTCGGAATGACAAAAAAGAGTTTTGTAATCGTGAATTAAGAATTGACAATTATGAATAAAGGTTTTTGCATACTGCATTTAAAACCTTAATTCTTTATTCTTACTTTATTATTCTTGTATTTAAACTGTTGGCTATTGGCTAAACCCTTTTTATCGTCGGAGGAGTTGGTTGATTTGACCCTGAGCTTGGGTGTACGCACTTGCAAAATCTACCTGACCGGAGAGTACGTTGATGATAAGGGCATTGAGAATGCTGCTAACTTTTGCGGCGTCTGGGTTGGTCCAGCTGCGACTGGTGAGTGTTTGGCGGGCAAAGACTGACTCTTGTGGGTCTTGAATTTGGTTTGCGATAAGACTGCGCAGTGCTGGTGTGTGGCCGGTGGTAGCGGCGAAGGAGTACGCGGCGTCTGGGTTGGTGGCTACATAGAGTGCAAAGTTTTGTGCCCAAGCATAGTTTTGTGTTTGTTTGGATATTGCAATGCCTGCGTATTTTGCGCAGGAAATGGTAGCGTTTGCTCCATCTTGTTGTGGAAATGCGGCTACTCCAATTGCGAGATAGGGGTTTTTATCTTTAATGCGTGCGCGATCGTTTTTGAATCCGAAGATCATTGCGACTTTTTCGGACGCAAAACTTTCTATGGAGTTTGGCCATGTTTCATTCCAGGTGTAAAACGGTTGTACGGGATTGGCGAATTGGAGGTAGTAATTGGCGGCGTTTTGGGAACCTGCGCCAAAGAGTGATTTGCTTTGTACTGCCTGCGCGTCGGTTGCGGCTGCTTGTAACATCATGCAGGAAAGTATGCGTGTGGCATTTTGCACGGTTCTCTCTGATCCACCAAGAGCTGCGCCCGCTTTTACGAGTTGATTATTGCCATCAACAGCGCGCAGTGTGGTGGCTGTTTGTTTTACGGCGTTCCATGTTTTGGGAATTGTGGTTAGGCCTGCTTGGTCAAAGAGGTTTTTGTTGTACAAAAGTGCGAGGGTGTCGATGTAGAGAGGGAGGGCGTAGATGGTTCCATTTTCTACAAAATCTTGTTCGGCTATTTGTGGGTATTGTTCTTGAAAGGAAAGGAGGTTGATGGTTGCGGGTTGGAAGGCGGCTATTTTTGCCCTGTGTTTGATGAGGCCAGTGTTGGGGATCATGAAAAGATCTGGCCCTGTTCCGGCAGCCAGGGCATTTACCAATGTGTCTTCAAAGTTATTTTCGTTGATTTGGTAATACTGGATCTCTACGCCCTTGTTGGTATTTTGGAATGCTTCGATACTTCCCTCAAATGCCGCTTTATTTTCTGTGCCCCAAAAGGTGAGCTTTGCTTGGTTTGCGCTTTCGCTAGGGCGAAGGTTGAAATATATGAGTATGCCAACACCGAGTGCCACAGCAAGGCCACCCAGTACGATGATGGTTTGTGAGGGAGAGAGTTTTTTAAGATCGGGAAGTTTGGGCATCATGTATAGTATACAAGATACTATACAGCCAATAGCCAAAAGGGTATGGCCAATAGTAAGCAAAAATCAAAAACATGGATTCCGGCTCGGCGGCCGGAATGACAAGAGGAGAGTGTGTGAAGCATGGAGAATAGGATATAGCCCTTCGACAAGCCAATGGCGAATAGTTGAGGCAAAATCAAACACCTCTTTCTAAAAGAAAGAGGTGTTTGAATGTAGTACGAATGCTCGGGATAAAATAAAAGAGCTGACATATGTCAGCTCTTTTATTTTACTTCTTGAATTTCAGAACGATCCGTTTTTCCTCTGGTTTTACTGCTTCAATTGTAAAGCTGTGAGAGGTTTCGGCCGAAAGGGTTTTTTTCATGTCTTCCATTGACCCAAACTCTGATACGTGGATGAGGCCTTGTACGGGAGCTCCTTCAATGTTGATGACGGCACCAAACGGATTGAACTTATAGACGGCTCCTTGCACGGTTGCGCCTGTTTTGAGGGTGGAGGCAATGCTTTCCCACGGGTCTTTTTTCAATGCTTTTAAGGACAAAAATACCTTTCCTTCTTTAATTTCTAGTATTTTTACCTTCACGGTTTCATTCATGGTTACTGCTTCTTTCGGGTTGTCTACTAATTTGTGGTCGATTTCTGAAATGTGCACCAAGCCTTCGATTTGTGGGTTGTCGATGAACTTTACGAACACTCCGAAATCAGCGATTCCTGATACTACCCCTTCAATAATTTGGCCAGGAGTGTAGTTTTTGAGCATTTCTTTGACGTTTACACTCACTGTTTCACGCTCAGATGCAATGAGTTTGTTCTTTTTCGGATTGAAGTTGATGATTTTTACATTTAATTCCTGACCTACCAACCCCTTGAGTTCATCCATGATTTTTTGAGGGTCAGCACTGACTTCTTTTGGAGCATGTTCAGCTGAAAGCTGGGAGGTTGGTATGAACCCGCGCAAATCAAACACATTTACCACGACACCGGAGGCATTTACGCCAGTTACTTTTACTGTTACCACCTCGCCTGATTCTTGGGCATCTTGTACTTGCTGCCACATTTTTTGTTTGCCTGCGTCTACGAGCGAGAGCTCGATGCAGCCATTTTCGCCGTCGAGGCTCACTACTTTTGCGTTTATTTCGTCACCAAACTTCAATTCGCGGAGCTGATCGCGGGCATTCAGGTATTCAAGGCCAAATACGATGCCGGTGCCGAAGCGGCCAAGGTCAAACAGGGCGCTGCGAGGAGCTTTTTTAATGAATGAGCCGACTACCATTGAGCCTTCGCGGGGCCAGGTGATGGTGGCCAGTTCATTTTTTAAAAATTGTTGTACTGGATTTACAACATTTTTTGTGTTCTCTGAATTTTGCATGTAATTATTTCATTCCCCAGTTAGAGGAACTATGGGCGGTAGTGTAGCGTATTTTGGGCTTGTTTGGCAAGGAAAGAAGATGAGTAATGAGTAGTGAGTAAAATATATAGCCACTATATATTTTGGTTGATTTGGGTGGGTGGAGCATGATAGTATTACTATACTATTTATGGTTATTACCTACGCTGGTGAGGGGCACGTACGATTGCAGAACGGTGAGATTACCGTTGGCATTGACCCTGTATCGACTCGGGCGAAGACTACTATTACACTTCGGACTTCTTGCGATGTGGACGCACCGTTTGTGGATGATGAGATTTTTAGCCCCGGTGATTACGAGCGCAGCGAGGTGGAGGTCTCCGGTGTTGCCACGCATACGCAAGGGTCTACTGTTTTTACTTCCTACCTTTTATTATGGGAGGGTATACGGTTACTGTTTTTGGCGAATTCTGGTGATTTTGATGCGAGTGGCTTAGGGGATATTGGCCAGATTGATGTGTTGTTTGTTCCGGCGGATGGCAAAAATACTGATGTTTCTGCTGTTTCTAAATTTGTGCGCGGTTTGCATCCTGCGATTGTGGTGCCGGTGTACGCGAAGTCTGCGTTGGAGTTGGCAAAGGCTCTTGGCGCAACTCCACAAGAAACTGATAAACTTGTGTTTAAGAAAAAAGATTTGGTTGTTGGAAAGGGCGACTTTGTGGTGCTTACTCCTACGAAATAATGTTTACGTTTTTACTCGAATTTGTGCGCAATTTGCCGCATCCCTATAAGCAGGCGTTGTTTTTATTTTTAGTGATTGTGTCCGTTGGGCTCGTTTCGTATGTGTGGGTGTGGAATGTGTCGGGTATTCTTGCAACGGGTGGTCAGCAGTTTGCGTTTTCGAGTGGTGGTACCACTGCCACGCCGGTTAGCGCGGCCGACACTTTTTCTTTTACTGCAACTGTTTCTTATTTGTGGTCGAGTCTTGCGTCGTGGATTGGTCATCTTTTTTCATAACACCTCATGTCATCTGTAGAAAAGCGAGAAATTAGCACTGAGTTACAAGAGTCGTATCTTGATTACGCGATGAGCGTGATTGTAAGTCGTGCATTGCCCGATGTGCGCGATGGGTTAAAGCCGGTGCAGCGGCGCGTGTTGTGGGCGATGTGGGACAGCGGCCTTACGGCAAGCGCGAAGTTTCGCAAGTCCGCCACCGTTGTGGGTGATACGCTTGGTCGGTACCACCCGCATGGCGACACTTCGGTGTATGATGCGGTGGTGCGCATGGCACAGGATTTTTCGCTTCGCTACCCCTTGATTCATGGTCAGGGTAACTTTGGAAACGTTGATGGTGATTCGGCTGCTGCAATGAGGTACACGGAGGTGAAGATGTCGAAAATTTCGGAAGAGCTTTTGTTTGATATTGAGAAAGAAACCGTAGATTGGCAGCCAAACTACGATGCGACACGTCAGGAGCCAAAAGTATTGCCAGCAAAACTTCCAAACCTTCTTTTGAATGGTACGGTGGGTATTGCGGTAGGTATGGCAACGAATATTCCTCCTCACAACTTGGGCGAGTTGGTGGATGCTATTTTACACTTAACGAAGCATCCAGACGCCACCGTTTCTGATTTATGTAAGTTTGTAAAAGGCCCTGATTTTCCGACAGGTGGAATTATTTTTGATAAAACTGCAATTGAGACGGCGTATGCGACTGGTCGGGGTGGGGTGACGACGCGCGCCAAAACAGAAATTACGGAGCGCAAGGCGGGGCAGTTTGATATTGTAGTGACGGAGATTCCCTACCAGGTAAATAAGTCGGAACTTATTAAAAAGATGGCGGAGTTGGTTATTGAAAAGCGAGTAGAGGGGATTCGTACAATTCGTGATGAGTCGGACCGTGAGGGAATGCGATTGGTTATAGAGCTGAAAAGTGATGCTCCTGCGCAAAAAGTGTTAAACCAGCTGTATAAGTTTACTGACCTGCAAAAAGATTTTCACTTTAACATGTTGGCACTTGAGAATGGCTTGCAGCCCAACCTGATGTCGTTGCGTGATATTTTGCATCACTACATCGAATATCGAAAAACGGTCATTCGACGCCGTACCGAGTTTGATTTGCGAAAAGCCAAAGAGCGGGCGCATATTTTGGAGGGCTTAGTAAAGGCTTTGGATGTAATCGATAAGGTGATCGCTACGATTCGAAAATCAGAAAATCGTGAGGCGGCTCATGCAAATTTGGTAAAACTCTTTGCGTTTAGTGATGTGCAGGCAACGGCGATTTTGGAGATGCGCTTGCAGAGTTTGGCTGCTCTTGAGCGTGAAAAATTAGAGGATGAATTAAAAGAAAAGAAGGCACTTATTCGAGAGTTGGAGACTATTTTGAAGCACCCGGAAAAGATTGTGGAGATTATTCAAACAGAGGTGACCGACTTGAAAGAGCGATTTGGCGATGCTCGCCGCACGCAGGTGGTGCCGCATCCTATCGGCGAGTTTAAAATGGAAGATTTAGTGCCACAGGAGGAGGCGATGATTACGTTTTCGGCTGGCGGGTATATTAAGCGATTACCGCCCGATACGTTTAAAACCCAAAAGCGTGGCGGTAAGGGGCTTATTGGCTCTGATGTGGCAGAGGAGGATTTCTTGGCGCATTTTATGACGGTGCATACACATGACAATTTATTGTTCTTTACGAACAAGGGTCGTGTGTTTCAAACGAAGGCCTATGAGATTCCTGAAGCTACTCGCACTGCCAAGGGTAAGGCGATCCATAATTTCTTGGAGTTGCCGGGTGATGAGACAATTCAAACGATTTTGAATTATGATGAGCAAAAAGACGCGAATGCCTTTTTGGTGATGGTGACGGCAACGGGAGTGGTGAAAAAGACGGCATTAACTGATTTTGCCAATATTCGCCGCGGAGGTATTATTGCTATTTCTCTTGATACGGGGGATAGTTTGAAGGGTGTGCGATTGTCGCGCGGGAAAGACCAGATTATTTTAACAACGCGCGCTGGACAGTCGATTCGATTTGGTGAGGCACAGGTGCGTGCCATGGGCAGAACTGCGGCTGGTGTTACTGGTATGAAGCTGCGCAAAGGAGATTCGATTGCGGCGTTTGATGTAATTGCTTCAGATACCCCAGCAACCGCGCATTTGTTGGTAGTTATGGAAAAAGGCTTCGGAAAGCAAACCCTTTTGAAGGAATATAAGAGTCAAAATCGTGGCGGTTCGGGTATTCGTACGGCAAACGTAACGCCAAAGACCGGTGAGGTGATTGGGGCGTATATTATTACGAATCAGGAAGAGATTTTTGCATTGTCGGCTAAGGGTCAAGTGATTCGCACCGATCTTTCTTCTATTCGCTCCACTGGCCGTTCCGCTCAGGGTGTGCGACTTATGAATGTTGAAGCGGGCGATCGGTTGGCGGCGGTTGCGATTTTGTAGAGCCTACACCACCGTTAAAGCGGGTTTTTTGAAATCTTGTTACGCGACTACTTGTTAGTGGGGGTGTTGAGGGAATTGATTTGATATACTTAAAGGTATAGTAAAGGTCGGTAAAAAATTGGTTCATTTATTTCGCATGAATCCAAAACAGTTTTTGATTATTGGCGGTGTTGTGTTGGTGCTGGTTGGTATTGCGGGCTTTGCTGGTCTTATTGGCCCGACTGCCAGCGTGAGTATTTTTCATGATTTTTGGTGGTTTGATATGTATGAAAACTGGGCCCATTTGATTTTGGGTATTGTGGCCTTAATTTCTGCCTTTGTATTAAGCCCGATGCTTCAGAAATACCTTACCATTGTGGTGGGTATTGGTGGACTCTTTTTTGGTGTATTTAGTTTGGTGTTTTCTATGGGTGGCTCAGCAGATTTTTACGGTGCTTTATTGCAGAACCCGGCTGACACCGCGCTACACTTTATTGTCGGTATTTGGGCTTTGTGGGCAGGGCTTCGAAAGCAGAATACTATGATGATGTAATGTGCCGTCTTGCGGCGCGAGTGGTAGGTTAGCGGATTAAGAGATTGCGGATTAAAATCTAAAAACTTATTAATACCAATAAGATTACAAAAAATACCCCGTATGGGGTATTTTTTGGTTCTGGTGCCGCGGGAGGGAATTGAACCCCCGACGCCAGCCTCTTCCGAGGCTTATTTTGGACTATATCATCTTCCTTGGTGGTGCCAAGGAGGCCAGGCGCTTCCGATGGTTTTTTCATAAAAACCACAGTACTCCCCGAGGGGATAGTCTCTACACCTTCCCATTTTTATGGGCTTGGCTCGGGATTGTTCTTTTTAGAAGAAGTTTCCCCGAATTCACCTAGTTATTCAATCCGTATTACTACGAAAGGCCCCAAAGAGTTTAGGGCTGCGCTCTACCACTGAGCTACCGCGGCATACAATGAACCTTGTTTATCTTATATCAAGTTTCGCATTCCATCAATATAGCCCATTATGGTGTGAAATAGTCGAGTGTCTGCTATTCTAATTTGAACAATGCCATAGGGGAGTCTTTGAAATGGTCTCTGTCCTTTGCTGCTTGAGCTTATTACCGTTTGAGTTTTTTGGAATTGAGATATGGGTATATGTGTTACTTTGCTCCAAAATAATTCGAGAATCTTTTGTTTTTGATGGGGAAATATTCGTAAAGAAATTCGTAATTTTTCTTCACTCACACCACAATATTCTCTTAAGAATCTTAAAAAGAGTTTTATGAGTGTGGGGTCTGAATTTGTGAGTACTACTGGATGGTAGGTAACTGTTCTTTTGTTTCGTGTTATTGGGTATTTATAGCCTTCTGCCCAATATAAACATGTTCCGGCAATTAATATATCTTCTCTCGAGAGGCGCTTTATTTTTTGAGCGGATATTTGCCTAATGTTTCTGCTTTTTTCTTGAGCAGTTAGAGTTTGTTTTCTATTGCGTTCTATTAGTTTTTTTATGGAATAGTTTGATCTGCTTTGTATTTTTTGTTTTGCTATCTCATCTAGTTCGATCCTTGAAAGCCAGGTAGATAATGTGCTTTTGGCAATTTTTAAAGTTTTGCTGATTTGATTATAACTAAGACCCGCCTTTCTTAGTTTCAATGCGTTTTCTTTCTTACTCACACGTATATTATAGCACGTTGGTTCAATTTTTTTTCTTTAGTATACTTATTCCATTATGAGTCAAAAAAATATCCCTGTTTTATTGTGTCTATCACTTCTTGTACTTGCCGCTATTCATATTCCAGGCACGGTTTTGGGATGGTATTACAGTGTGCGGTGGCTGGATATTCCTATGCATATTTTGGGTGGGTGGTGCGTGGCGCTTGGAGTGCATTACTTTTTTTCTGTGCGATGGGGGAATGTATCGCAAAAGCTTTCGTGGTGGGAGTACGGGCTGTTTGTTGTTGGGATCGTAGCTATGGTTGGGATTGCGTGGGAGTGGTATGAGTTGTTTGCGGATGTAATTTTGAATGGGCTGTATGCTTACAATGCGGCGCCTGGGCCGATCCATTTTGATACGATGAAAGATTTGTTTGATGATATGGTTGGTGCGGTGGTAGGTGCTCTGGTGGTGTGGCGTTTGGGGGAGTCTGAGAGGGTGTAGGAGGGGGTTATTTTTTGAACCAGGATTTTATTTTTTCAAAAAAAGCGAGTCGTATGCCGACCAGTTCAGCCCCTACAAATACCAAGAGAGCGCCAGGGGTGAATGGCGTAATGAGCGCGAACAATCCATACACAATAAGTGCTATGCCGATACTTTTTTTGATTTTTGGGTACCGCTTGATAAGCGCGGTTTCGCCAGTAATGAAGCGCTCAATTACTTTCTTTTCTTTCGCGATGGTTATGAGTGACGGAAGTACCGATACAAGTACAATTCCGGCGATGATTGGAAGTAAGTATTTGTCGATGTTGGGAATAGTGTTGCCCAAAAAGTATCCCAAAAGCGTTAATCCTGTGGCCCATAGTAACGCGCCTATAAGGCTAAATACGAGATAGATTTTGTAGGGCATGCGGCTAATGCCAGCTAGTACTGGAGCAATGGAGCGTACCACGGGGACGAACCGAGCAAGAATGACTGTCTTTCGGCCATGCTTTTTATAGAACTCTTCTGCTTGTTCTACGTATTTTTTATTGAAAAAGAGTGATTTTTCTTTTGAAAATACGCGATGTCCGAATGTTTTGCCTATCCAATAGCCAAAATTGTCTCCGGCAATGGCGGCGATGGTGGTGGTAATGGCAAGCAAGGTAATGTTTAGGTATCCTTGCGATGCCAGAAACCCTGCGGTAAACAGCAAGCTGTCGCCTGGCAAAAAGACACCAATCAGTAATCCTGATTCGGTAAACACAATGCCAAAAATGCCTACGTAGCCAGCGGCTTTCAGAAGTGCTATGAGTGAAGATGAGGAAATGAACTCCATGTGCCCCCGCGGGGAATCGAACCACGATTTACTCCTTAGAAGGGAGTCGTTCTATCCGTTGAACTACGGGGGCGTTGATAGTGTTTTGGTTTTGATTTGTCCGTTTGATTATAGCGGCAAAATGCTTTAGATTAAAGCGTACATACGGGGTGTCGTATACCGGTAGTACGCCTGCTTTGGGAGCAGGTAGACAGGGTTCAATTCCCTGCACCCCGACAGTAGAGAGTGTGTGTGCGCGTAGGTGTGTCTTAGAATCGTATGCCCCCACCTATAAGTGGGGGCATAGCGTATGATGCGGTGTATGGTTTGGTCTAGAATTTTTGCACGAGAACCATGTTGGTGTCCGCGTTTCCTCCAAATGGGATTCCGGCAACGATAATGTATCTATCGCCTTTTTCCAGACGTACTGCTTTTTGTGACTTGGCGATTGTGCGTGCTTGTTGGACCATGTCGTCAAGGTTTTTTAAGGGGGTATTCACGAGCGAAGAGACACCCCAGGTGAAGCAGAGTTTTCGGAGTGTTTGTTCGTTAAAGGAAGCAGCAATAACTTCTTGGCACGGTCGATGAGATGCGATGCGTTTTGCGGTTGCGCCAGATGCGGTGAAGGCAATGATGAGTTTAGCATCAGTACAATCGGCAAGTGCTACTGCTTCATAGGCCACTGCTTCTTCGGGGCTGTCGCCCGGTGGGCAGTTGTGGGTATCGGTGTGTTCTTGAGAGGCGTGAGCTATTTCGGTCATTACTCGCACGGTTTCAACGGGATATTTGCCTGATGCAGTTTCTCCGGAGAGCATGACGGCATCGGTGCCATCGAATATTGCGTTGGCAACATCGGTAACTTCCGCGCGTGTCGGCATAATGTTTTTTGTCATTGATTCCAGCATTTGTGTTGCGGTAATTACCGGAACTGATGCGGCACGACAAGCGGCAATGATGTGTTTTTGTACCTGAGGCAGTTGTGGGAGGGGAATAGAAAGCCCCAGATCTCCACGGGCTACCATAACGGCATCGGATACGCGGATAATTTCAGTTATATCTTCGACTGCTTTTTGGGTTTCTATTTTTGCCACTACCATTGGCGCGTTTTTTTTGGGGAGTAATGATTTTACGTACTCGATGTCCGCGTGATTTTGGATGAATGAAATTGCGACTGCATCGGCATTATTTTTGATGAGGATTTTTAAGTCTGTTTTATCTTTTTCAGTAAAGACGAATGCGGGGAGTGCGATGCCTTGTGCGGCAAATCCCATGCGTGAGCGAATGGGGCCTCCTGCTACCACCTTTGCCTCAATTCCCTTTGGGGATGTTTTGGTGACTTCGAGTTTTGCTTCACTGTCACCCAAATATACCTGTGCTCCGACTGCGAGCGAATCAAGTAGATCGGGGAAGCTTACGGAAAAGCCCTTGGTGGTGCCAACTACTGCTTCTTTGGTGATTGAAAGCATCATGCCGTCGGTGATGACCGTACCTTGCTCTACCTCGCCGAGGCGGATTTTGGGGCCCTGAAGATCGCCCATAATAGCCAGTGGGGTTTTTAATTCTTTTTCGATGTCGCGGATTGTTTCGATGATTTTTTTCACGTCCGGCTCTTTGGCGTGGGACATATTAATGCGAAATACATTTACGCCTTCAACCGCGAGTTTTTTAATAATTGTTTTTTCATATGATGCCAGTCCTAGGGTTGCCACGATGCGTACCCGCTTGGTTTCTGGTTTAGTGATTGGATTTGTCATATTTTTATTGCAATAGTATTGCTTTTTTGGGGATATTTGGCAATATAATGAGGTTTATAGGCGCGCTTAGCTCAGTTGGTTAGAGCGTCTCGTTTACACCGAGAAGGCCAGGGGTTCGAATCCCTTAGCGCGCACAATAAGATAACCCCTCCATTACGGAGGGGTTATCTTATTTGTATGTAGCTCAAGATTGTATTCGACATTCGTTTTTTACGAATGATTCGAATCCGACCACACATTATTCAGCTGCTGAAAGCAGCGATTATCTAGGAAGTGCATAATCGAGCGTAAGCTCGATGGTCATGTACTTAGCGCGCACCACGTAAAAACTCTTCGAGTTCACGTGGCGCGCCCATAGACTTTTTAGTTTATTTATCCCTTCAAATGCTTTTTGAGGTATTTGCCGGTATAGGAATTGGCAACTTTTAAGATACCACCGAGTGGGCCTTGGTACACGATTTCCCCACCGCCATTACCGCCTTCGGGGCCGAGATCTACTATGTATTGGCAGTTTTTAATGACGTCGAGGTTGTGTTCGATGACGATAACGGTGTTGCCGCGTTCTACGAGGCGGTACAGTGCAAGCAACAGTTTTTCGATGTCAGCAAAGTGCAGGCCGGTGGTTGGTTCGTCGAGAATGTAGACGGTGCGCCCCGAGTTGCGCCGAGAGAGCTCGTCGGCAAGCTTGATGCGTTGGGCTTCGCCCCCAGAGAAGGTGGTGGCAGACTGGCCGAGTTCAATATATCCTAAGCCCACGCTTTGGAGGGTAGCGAGCTTGGTGTAGATGTCGGTGTGGTTTTTAAAAAACGATGTTGCTTCTTCGACGGTCATTTTGAGTACTTCGTCGATTGCTTTGCCTTTGTAGAGTACTTCGAGTGTTTCGCGGTTGTAGCGGCGGCCTTCGCAGACGTCGCAGGTGATGTATACGTCGGGTAAAAACTGCATTTCAATGGTTACTAAGCCGCCGCCTTGGCATTTTTCGCACCGCCCACCCTTGAGGTTGAATGAGAACCGCCCTTTGTTGAATCCACGTGCTTTTGCCTCGGCGGTGTTGGCGTAGATGTCGCGAATGGAATCGAAAAATCCAACGTAGGTGGCGGGGTTGGAGCGTGGAGTACGGCCAATGGGCGACTGGTCGACTAAAAAGACGCGGTCGATGCCGCTGTAGCCTTTCAATTCTTTAAACTCACCGATGGTTTCGGGGAGTGTTTGGTTGAGGTGGTAGTAGAGGGCGGGGTAGAGGGTGTCGCCAATAAGGGTGCTTTTGCCAGAGCCGGACACGCCGGTGATAGCCACAAGATTACCCAACGGAATTTCAAGCGTTACATTTTTGAGGTTGTGTTCTGTGGCGCCGGTGAGTTGTAAACTTCCCTTGCTTGTCATGAGTGCGTGTGGGTTTTTGGGAATAGTTCGTTTGCCTGAAAGGAACTTACCGGTTATGGAGGCGTTGGATTTTTTCATCGCGGCCATGGTGCCGGTGAAGGTGATGCGACCGCCGCGCGCGCCTGCTTCGGGGCCGAGCTCTACGACATAGTCTGCCGACTGCATGGTTTCCTCGTCGTGTTCGACGACAATGAGACTGTTGCCAAGATTTTTGAGATTTTGGAGGGTTGAAATAAGTGCGGTTACGTCTTTGGGGTGCAGGCCAATGGATGGTTCATCAAGTACATACAGTACGCCGGTTAAGCCCGTGCCGATTTGGGAGGCAAGGCGAATACGTTGCAACTCTCCGCCTGAGAGGGTTTTGGCTAGGCGGGCAATGGTGAGGTAGGAGAGGCCGACGTTGTATAAAAACTGCAGACGCGTTTCAATTTCTTTAATGATAGGCTTGGCGATGGTTGTTTCGTAGGGGGTTAAGCTTGCGGCGAATTCTTTTTTCAAAAACGCGAGCATGTCGTGAATGGCGTATTCACTTACCTGGGCAATGTTTTTGTCTGTGACGGTTATCCCTAAGACTTCGGGTTTTAATTTTTGGCCGTTACAGCTTTTACAGATTTCCTCTTTGAGGTATTTATTGATTTCGCCGTTTGCTGGACCTTCGGTTTGTTTGAAGCGGCGGTCGAGTTCGGCGATCACACCATCGAATACTTCATTGATGGCGGTTTCTTTCCCGAAGCGGTTGGTGCCGGGCACACGATACTGTTTACCGTTTCCGTAGAGTAGTAAATCAGTATGTTCTTTCGATAGTTTACCCAGTGCTGTTTTTAGGGGCAGGTTTTCATCTTCAGCCATGGTGGCAATGAGTCTGCCATACCAGGTGTCTTGCCAAAAGACGCCAGAAAACGGAATGATGCCGCCTTCTGCGATACTTAGGTTTTTATTCAAAATGCGCTCTGGGTCAACGGAATACACGGTGCCCAAGCCACGGCAGGTTTCGCAGGCGCCGATGGGGGAATTGAATGAAAACAACCGTGGTTCGATTTCGGGAAGCGAGAGTCCGCATACAGGACAGGAGAATTTTTCGGAAAATAAATGCTCTTTGCCGTTTCCGGTTTTAAGTATTACGGAGCCGGCTGACAAGTTAATGGCAGTTTCAATGTCGGTTGCCAGGCGAGTGCGTAGGTTGGCGAAAAACATTTCGCTTTTGATGTCGGCGAGCGATACGGGGAGTGAGTCGATAACGACCTCTATGGTGTGTTTTTGATTTTTGGTGAGCGCGATTTCTTCGGTGATGGCGGTTTCTTCGCCGTCCACGCGCGCGCGCACGAAGCCTTTGGCGCGGACGTTATTTATTAAGTCTTTAAACTCGCCGCGTTTGGCGCGAACAATAGGCGATAAGATAGTGAACTGTTGTACGCCGGCATTTTTGGCACTAACTGCGTCACGCATGACGTCGAGTGCTTTGGTGATGATTTCGTCGGTCGAGAGTTTAGTGATTT
>CAZXZC010000019.1:0-14978 GCA_964645125.1 uncultured Candidatus Saccharibacteria bacterium
AGATAAGCGGCAAAACAGTTGTACCAAGGTGTATGCACATCAAAAATATCGCCGTTCGCTCAAAGCCACGAATTAAAAACAAAAGACCAATAAGAACCTCAAACAGAGAAAAGAATACATAAAAATCTTCAAATGGCAGAACGCTAACCAATGTTGTATTGAACAGTGCTTCCACTAACGGCCCTGCTGGGCTTATACCCAAAAGTTTTAAAGATCCAAACCAAAAATACACCGTAAATATCGCAAACCGAGCCAAGGGAATCCGCACTTCATGCAATCGTCGTATCACATGGGTATCAAAACTCTCAATCAATTCGCGCATATACCTACAGTATATCAAAACAACCCTACAGCATTACTCGGCCGCCATATCGCCTACAATCGATCGTGGCAAAAAATAGTAAATCGGCACAAGAATAAAAATGCCCAACGAAATGGCAGGATGCAAAAACGCCAACGGAACAGAAATTCCATACAATGTGACCCCAATCAATGATCGCGCAAATTCTTTTTTGCGTGCAACCCGCGGCACTTCGTGATGGAGCAGTTTGCCGGCAAAAAACGCGTGGTGAATCATAATCGTAAATGCGATCGCCGCCATCGCAAGTACAAAGCCATACAAGGCAATCACCACAGGCTCAGCAGGATATTCGCCAATAAAAGCCGTCACAAATGGCACAACGGTTAACCAGAGCAAGAGGTGATTGTTATACCATAAAAGTGCCCGATCGACCGTGTCTAATCCATGCATAAAGTGATGGTGATTGACCCAAAAAATGCATACCGTCACAAAACTGACCACAAATCCAATGAACTTAGGTATAAGAGAGGGGTGAGTGAGTGTGCTATGCCCATGGTGGTGAGGTTGTGAAGTTCCGGTACGCGAATTTCTAAAATAAGCAGCGTAATGATAATGGCAATCACCGCGTCGCTAAACGCCTCAATGCGCGCGGTTGTCGCCGTATGGCTGTGTCGGTCTGTAGGTGTATGTGAACTCATGTATAAAAGAATATAAGAGCGGCGCAGTGCAAAGCAAATAAAGAAACTACAATTTCCTACTGTCGTATGCCCAATGCAAAAGCGCTTGTCGTTGCCGTGGGCGGCATGCCGCATTGCCCGGCATGCAGTGTTTTGTAATTTGGCCAACATGGCGGGCAATTGCCTTCCATCGTTTGATTTGCCGCATGTCTTCTTTCGCAAGTCGCCGCCCCATATAGTAGCGGCAATACCATTGGAACCACCCGCGTGGGTCATCTTTATGGATCCAGCCTTTTGCCCGCCACACGCTAAGTGGTTGGCTTGCATCCACTTTGAAAAAATTTAATTCAGTGCTGTGCCCGGCAACTCCGACAGGATGTAACTTGGCGCGGGAAAACCAGTCCTTGGGAAATTCTTTTTTACAATCACGCATATATCTGCCTCCAAACACCCCGAGCGCGAGCATTTGCTTTGGAGTAAGCTGTGGCTGAAACTCCGGATCAAATTGTTTCCCAATGGGCGCTGAAAGCTCATATGTATACCCATCCTGCATCAGGTCATGCACTACCACAGTTTTCTTCTTCATGGTGAATTTAGTATATCGCGCCGTGCCATCTCCCAGCCAATCAAAGCCGCCTTTTTTTCTGAGCCCCAGTAGTAATTACCCAGCGCGCCGCTTGCCTGAATCACGCGGTGACAGGGGATAAGAATGGCGATAGGGTTTTGCCCAACGGCCGTTCCGACCGCACGGTATGCATTCGGGTGGTTAATACTTTCGGCAATTGTTCCGTATGTTGACGCACTCCCTATTGGAATTCGAAGTAATGCTTCCCATACCTTCAACTGAAACGGAGTGCCGTGAATATGTAAGTGGAGTGGATCTGTGGCTATGGTGTAAGTATTAGTAAGCAGCTGAATAACAGTTTGTTGCATCGCATTTTTCTTGAGGGTAAACCGAGCACGAGGAAATTGTGTTTGTAATTGCTCAAGGCAAAACATTTCATCTTCTGCAATTCCCACGCGTGAGACGCCACGCGATGTCGTCGCAATGAACAATTTCCCAAAAATGCTATCAGTGAATGAATATTCAAAGGCAAGACCCGCCCCACCATTGCCATACTCACCAGGCGTCATAGCCTCGATGGTCACAAACAGGTCATGCAGTCTGCTTGGCGCCGAAAGACCAGTCTTTGCAGAAGTTGACAACACTGAATTTTTACCATTTTCCAGTAGTTGCTTTGCGTGTTCACGTGTGAGGTACTGTAAAAATTTTTTCGGTGACACGCCAGCCCAGCGCGTAAACATCCGCTGAAAGTGAAAAGGGCTTAAACCCACAAAAGTTGCCACCGTATCCAAATCAGGTTGGGTAGTAATGTTTTTTTGAAGAAATCCGATAGCTGCGGCAATTCGGTCAAAATCAGAGGTAGATTGTTTTGAAGACGACATAGAAAGTATCAGAATATGCCTATCATACAGCCCCATTCGTATACTCGTCGACCCGAATCTTGCTACTGTTTCTGACCCCGTTTGACGGGGTCCCGCACCTCTACAACATCATGTTCTTGTACCTTATCTCCAAGCACCGCAAGTTTTCCATTGATAAAAACCCGCTTCTTTACAATAAGCTCATCCACCTGCCTGCGAGTAGATTTCCGTGTTGTCGCCAAGTATTTATTAATCCTTACGGGAAACGGTAACTGTTCCATGTGCGGGCAGTATAGCACTAATCGCCCATAAAAGGGGAAGCTAATGAAAAAACCCGTTGATGCTATCGCAGGGTTTTTAGAAAAAGAAAAGAATAAAACTAAGGATACACAAGCATTGCATGTTGTCCGCATTGCAAATAAATGCACTCTTCTCCAATGTCATCACAAAGAGTGGCTAAGAATTTTTGAAGTTTCGGAACTTTCGTTTTCTCCTCATCCTCTAAAAAGGCAACTCGGAATTCTCGAAGTTCGTCGTACTCTATGGCCTGACTTTTAAAATATCCGTAGATATTTCCAGAAGCAGTGGTGTACCCTCCGAATGTTTCAAGTAGGAAAGAGTGAATAAGTCTTGCAACAGACTGCCCACTTTTGGAATATTTGGTGTTGTAAACCTTGACCGACGGAATGAGAAAAATTGCAGGTCTCCCAAGATCTTCAATGCGCATACATACCTCCGGTGAAATGGTGAATCGAACATCTGGCCCTAATGTAAGCCAAAAGATAACAATCAGTCAATCAAGGAGTAGTTATGCTTTGGGCAATCGTATCTATAACGCTGTCGATATCAAAACTTGCCCGTTCCTGTTCGCATGCCATCTTTTGTGGCTCATCATAATTACCACACTGTGGTGCTCGAAGCGTGAAAGTAAAAATAAGAGTATTTTTACTGTAAGGGAGTGCATACGCGTACTGCGTATAGGTACTCCCTGCCGCGCCTTCACTTGTCATAGTCACGCAGTATTCTCGGTCATTTACCATGCGGCGTGAGGTACGGCCCGCGCGTTGCGTTTGCGCCCCTGCCTCGGTGCAGCTATAAGGTTGCCCCACCACCTGTGCACTCGGCGGCCAGTCAACCGTATGGATATATGTCGTGGTAAGTGTTTCGGGGTAGCGGAACGAAATGCCGGTTTTTGCATCAGTTATTGTTTTCCAGCGTGCATCGATAGTTGGTGCTGGGCACGCCGCAAATTCACAATTGGGGCCAGTCCGGCCAACATACGACCCATCGGGGCATTGTTTTGCCTCCTGGGTACAAAACACCGGCTCCGTTTCAGGGGGAGTAGGGGTAGATGGAAGCAGGTATCGCCCCGCAACCCCAATGGTTGCGATAATCAAAACACCCACACCGCCGATAATTAAAAAAGCAATCAATGAATGGTCTTTAAGTCTCATGACAAAAGTATAGCACTAAAAAAACGCGGGTATCGCATACCTCCTATTGACACATAGTGTATACTAAAAACATGAATGAAGAAGAAATTAAAAAGAAATTAACTGACGAAGAATACTATGTACTGCGCCAAAAGGGAACAGAAGCCCCGTTTTCCGGCGACTTGCTCCACGAAAAGCGCTCCGGCACCTACATGTGCAAAGTCTGTGGCACACCACTGTTTCCCTCAACTGCCAAGTTTGATTCTGGCACCGGCTGGCCATCATTCGACCAAGCCTTGCCCGGCGCCACTAAACTCATCGAAGACAACACTCATGGCATGCATCGCACCGAAGTGGTATGCGCCACCTGCAACTCGCACCTTGGCCATGTGTTTGACGACGGCCCAACCGGCACTGGCAAGCGGTATTGTATGAACTCTGTTTGTTTGAGCCTCAAGCCCGAAGAAGAAAAATAAAACGCGTAAATATAAAAAAGAAAGTGCTGACTCTTTTGAGTCAGCACTTTTAGTGCGAATGCACGATATGTTCTTCAATCATTCTGTAAAAACTGCAACGTTCCTGAATCAGTCGATGTGCACAGGTTAATTTTAACCAGCGCTTTGCCTATGGAAGATTGAGGGGTAGTAGTATCCACAACAACCCCACTAATCTCGAAGCGTTCCCCGGATCCGTCCACTCGGGCAATGCTGAGAATTTGAACATTAATACATCCCGTGCGTCCATTAAGGTAGAAACCCACTGTATGGGGCCCTTTCTTAAAAAGAGCCTCACCATGTTGAACGAGGTCAGAACCTACGTATTGAGGGAGTCCAGGAAGGTCATGGAGTTGAAGTAGCAGGGGTTTTCAATTCTTCTTTATCAATCTTTTCGAAATACTCCTTCGCTTTTTGTTGCATATAGTAATCGCAATATATTTTCATAGCTACCACTTCCGTAAGAGTTATTGGATGCTGTTTTTCATGTTTGACATCAGCTTCCAGGGCCGTGGCAAGATCGAGTGTTTTATCCAAATCCTTCATATCCCCAATTTTCTCGAATTGTTTTTTCATAACTTCCTTGAAATCAGCCGTACTATCCCAGTCACCAAAGGCTTGAGCTGCGTTTTTGAGGGACTTATAAAAACTCTCGAAAGCATTCGCTTCCAGTGGTAAATGGATATCAACTTTGCTGAAACAGGTAAGCCCCATCGCATACTCCTTCAAAAATCCCTCGAGCATTTTTGATTCACGCATGAAAAGCGCAACAATGTGGTAGACGTTTCTTACTGCGTTCGGATCAAGCACTAATCTTGCTTCGTCAAAACCAACATGCAAGCGTTTATGCGGTTCTACGAACAACTTTACCCCACCATTTGGATCAGCCTCAAGATCAACAATGTCTTCATAATACCTCGATATATCTTTCGGCACATTCCACCAAAAAAATCCCAATGTTCCAACATTAAATGCAAGCACTACTGTTTTTGCCATAAAGAAACCGTGCTCCCATACATAACTGGTGTGGAGACCTTTTGGCAACGTAAGATCAATAAGTAGTTCGCCCTTGGTTAACTTTGTAGCATCTTTACGATCAGACTTATAAACTTTTATATTATGAACGCCTTTATTCCAATCAGTGAAGGCATTGTTCCGAATTGAATGGGATGGCGTCTGGATTCGGATACGCATCCTGTATTTCGGCGCAAATGCTTCCTCGCCCTCTGGTTTCTTTCGCTGCATTTCTTTCTGAGCATATTCCCGCATTTCAGTTTCATTTTTACGATAAACCTCTCGCAACCATTTGATCCATTCTTTTCCACTCCCAACTTCGGCAAGCTTCTTCAAGGAAGCAGGACCGAAAATTTGCTTGCGGTGCTCAATATCTTCAACGGCGGAAAAAAACCAAGTAATTTCTTCAACATCACCTTCTTCAAAAGGTGTGAGTTCGCTGGTCTTCTCAAGCTCAAGTCGAGCACGAGTAAGCTCGGTGATCATGCGCACTTCCTTTTCTTCAACACGCTCAGCAACTGGCAAAGGATTTTTTGCATCGGTGTAAAGCGTCTCAAGACGCCTTTCATGTAGATTGGTGGCGAGGTTACGAGTTTGTTCTATGCTCTCTTTGGTAAACTTGGTATTGCGAAGCATACTCCCGCCCCATATTGCCCAGAATAGCTTTTTGACGTGATCATCCATTGCACCAACAAGATCCTCTTTTTCAGAACGAGCAGTCGTGTTCATGTAATTGATCGTTGCCAATATAGATTTACCAATTTCCTCCATCGCCAAAAGGGCGAGATGAAAACAGACATGATCAGCTCCTTTTCCAATCTCTCTTTCAGCCATAGATAAAAAAGCCTCAGCATTTGCGAGGCAAATCTCCCGCGTCATTTTCAGTTGTTCATGTCCTTCCTCTGGAGTCATAAATCAAGTATAAGTTTTCAAGTTTGCCATGTCAACAAAAGTAAAGTATCATATACCTATGACATCGAAAGATGATTTTTATACCGCAGAAGAACTGGCAACGAAATTAAAATTAAACATCATGACCATTTATCGCTATATCAAAAGCGGTAAATTAGAAGCGCACAAAATAGGCAAAGAATATCGTATTGGTCGAGTGGAGTTCGAACGATTTATAAACAGCGCAAAAACGAAATAATATGGCTAAGTCTATAATAATTTCCAATCTCTCAAAGAAGTTCACTTTCCCTGTAAAAAACTCTTCTTCGGGCTGGTTAAAAAATCTGTTCAGCCCAGAAATAAAAGAGATCATTGCCGTAGACAATATTTCTTTCTCTGTAGAGAAAGGTGAGCGTATTGCTTTTATCGGCCCCAATGGCGCGGGAAAATCAACAACGATAAAAATGCTAACGGGTATTCTCTTTCCTACATCAGGAAGTGTCAATATTCTCGGTTTTGACCCAACAAAAGATAGAAAAAAACTTGCTTACCAAATTGGTACCGTATTTGGCCAACGTTCTCAACTATTGCCGAATCTCCCTCTTACAGATTCACTGGAGTTTTTTGGAGTGATGTATGACATGTCCGATAAACAAATACAAAAGCGTATTGCTGAACTTACTGAGCTCTTTGAACTCAGCTCGTTTATCGATCAGCCGGTTCGTAAGCTTTCTCTTGGTCAGAGAATGAGAGCTGAGGTTGCGGCGTCTCTCATTCATAAACCAAAAATTATTTTACTGGATGAACCGACAATAGGTTTGGACGTCGTGGCGAAGAAAGCTCTTCGTGATCTGCTATTAAGGATAAATGAGGAGGAGGGTACTACGATATTCTTAACTTCACATGATGTCGGTGATATCGAATCACTTTGCAATAGGACAATTATCATTAATCACGGGACTATTATTAAAGACTTGCCTACAGAAGATTTGGCAAAAACTTTCGTAGTTGAGAAGTATATTGATCTTGTTCCTACGACAAAGTTTGGAGATTTTACTGAACTTCCAGACGGCCTGAGGTATTCTGCAAAAAGTTCCAGCCTTATCACCGTGGTCGTAGATATGCAAAAAACCAGCGTGAAAGAAGCTATAAAGAAATTGCTGGACATGTTTGACGTAGAAGATATTGATGTGTACAACGCAGACCTCGAGACAGTTATAAGACACATTTATGAAAGAGATTCGACTCGCCAATAAAATTATAAGAACACTAGTAAAGGATCGGATGCAGTATCCGGGGCGGCTTATCGCTGATACTTTTGCTCTCGTTGCTCGTTGCGGCGTACTTCTTATTCTCTATTGGTACGTATTCAAGTTAAACGGCGGCATAGTCAATGGTACGCCGTATATTATCGTGGCATGGAGTATGTTCTTTTACTTTGCTTTTTCCACATTGCGTCTGCGAGATATTTCGAAATCCATCATGCAAGACGTTCAGTCGGGAAATGTCGAGGTTTTGTTCAACAAGCCAGTTTCTTACTTGAGCTACAGAATTTGGTGGCAGGTTGGCTCAGGACTTTATCCATTTCTGGTAGCAATAGTCTTGGGAAGTATTGCGCTTGCCCTTATTGTGGGGATTCCACAAACGATGATGCTCAGTATATTTTTACCAAGCGTGCTAATTGTTTTCATCGGAGCCTCAGTTCTTTCTTTGGTCTTATACTCTATTGTCGGACTTCTGGCTTTCTGGATTGAAGAAATTAATCCTGTATTTTGGATGGTCGACAAAGCAGTCATGATTCTTGGCGGTTCGTATCTTCCGGTCGCCCTCTTCCCAACTTTTATGTACAAATTAGCTATTTATAGTCCTTTTGGCGCATCTCAATTTGTCACTCATACTGTATACGAGAAGTGGCATTCAGAATGGCTAACACTTATAGGAATTCAAGTATTTTGGATTTTAATACTTACTGTAGTAGTTTTCATCATGTTCCAGAAAGCAAAAGAAAAGGTCTCCGTTAACGGAGGGTAAAAAAATATGTTAAAAGAGCTACGATTTGCGTTATACGCAACAAAAAAGAATATCCAAAGCAGTGCAGAACTTCGTACCAGCTTTTTGATGAATGTTGTCGGAATGGCAATTAACAACACGGCTTTTATTATTCTCTGGGTATTTTTTGTCCAATCGGTCGGGGTGATTGGTGGTTGGCATGCGGCAGACATAGTTGGCTTGCAGGGTTTTGCGGCTCTGTCCTACGGTATCGTCTTTTCTATTGCTACCGGTGTCAGGAAGCTTCCTGACTATGTTGCATCAGGAGCATTCGACAGATTTATGCTATCTCCCAAGAATTTATTGATGCGTGTAGCAACATCCGCTTTCAGCGCATCGGCAGTTGGAGATATGGTATTTGGAATTGTATGTCTGGTGGTGTACGGCTTTCTGATCCATGCTGGTTTTTATCAAATCTTATTAATTCTTGCACTCCTTGTGCTGGCTACGATCGTCTTTCTTGCGATGATGATCGCAATCTTTTCAGCAAGTTTTTATTTTATTGATTCCAGCGCAGTAACCAACGGACTTTTTGAATTATTTTTAACCCCTTCGCTTTTTCACGGGGGAGCTTTTCAAGGAGCCATGAGATTTATATTTACCTTTCTCATACCATCACTTCTCATTGGAGCATTGCCAGTTGAGTCAGTTCGGGATATTTCTCTTGTAAAACTTGCGCTTGTTGCCGTGTTATCAGTCGCGTGGTTTTTTCTTTCAGTGAAGATTTTTGATCGGGCAATAAAGAAGTATGAGAGCTCAAACTTTATGACTTTTGGCAATTGAATCGATCCAAGAAGTAGTGCGCTACCAAAACGGCATTAGACGAAAATATTCGAGCTCCCAGAGGAGTTGTGAGCGAAATAGGATTCCTGTAGGGGTTTTGAGATAAAAACGCAACCACGGAAGCCACAGCAAGAACCATAAGACGTATGGATTTATCGTCATGAATACGGCATAATACAAGAGTAAAACTGAATATCGAAGGACCTAACCCTTTCGGAGCAATCCGGGAGGCATGGTCGAAATCGCAAGACGCACGAAGATCCCATCATCAGGATCGCGTCTTGCGTCATACCGGGAAACTGGTATGGAGGCCGAAAGGCTTCACACTGGTGGTGGGTTTTTTGTATGAAAAAATCCGGTCGGCCGCCAGATAGTGCAAACTAATTAACTAATCAAAATTATGAACGAAGAAAAAATCATAAAGAAAGAGGACAAGCTGGACTGCAAGGTTGGTCTGCTTGGAAAAAGAGGCTCGCTGGTTCTTACGACTACCGAATTATATTTTACTGACGGTAAAAATAAATTGTTCTCTACTTCACTGAATGAAGTAGTGAGCGCAAACGCTCAAAAAGGCATTGGTAATGGAGTTGATCATTTATTTGTGATCTTCAACGAAAACGGCAAGGAGCGAAAAATAAAAATACAGCACTTGGCTTTTTGGTCGGGTCTTGCGATGGGCAACGCTTCTCAACTTCGAGAGCCATACTTCAAATCATGGGAAGCAGTTATACAGGATGCAAGACTCGGAAAGCATATGCAACAGAACAGTTTTGGAGATCTTGAGAAGCTGGCGGATCTCAAAGCAAAAGGAGTAATTACCGAGGAAGAATTCCAAGCAAAGAAGAAGCAATTACTTGGTTTATAGGAAATTTGCAACTATAAATGATTTATAGTTTACGTCAAGTTATTCACAGCAAGAGACTTGCTATGTTTTTGAATTGTACGATATAGTGAATTTGGACATTAAAAATTGAATACCTTTTTCGAATCGACGCTGAAAAAAATGCCAATATAGCGCACCTACAGGCGCTTAACAATACTGTGGGACGCCACGCCCCAGATAGACCATTCGCGAGCAGGGGCCCGCCTTCAAGAGAATAGTTTTTGGCATAGCTATATCCCCGCGTTGATTGTCTGCAGGAAACACCTGTAGTCGAGTGGAAAGCCTCCGGATCATACATTAACTCTTTTTTATTTGAGTTGTGTCTGATCCAGAGGCTTTTTGTTTTGGCTAATCAGGTGCAACCGATACCCATTTTTTGTTGGGCAGGATCATATGCACCTGACCCTACCCAGCAAAAAGCGGGTATTTTTTATGCCTTCAAATGAAGCTCAAAAAGCAAACAATCGAAGAACTCGAAAAGATTATTGCCACAGACTATGGGGCCTCTTTGAGTGCGGAAGAATTAGAAACTTTTGGCGCATCATTACTTCGTCTTACAAGGCTCGCAACGACTGCTCTTGCCCGAGCGGATGAGAAGAAAATCTCGCCCGTTCAGGCAAGAGAGGTGCACTCTCTTGGAGCAAACACCAGCAAGAAGTAATTCTTGTATATTCAAGCCCTGGGCGAACCCATGTGGGGCTTGTAAAAATAAAACAGACATGGGGTTAATGGGGCTTCCGTGATCCCGCGGTACAGGGATGGCCATAGTGTCTGAAGTAGAACCATTATCGCTGATCACCTTGTAGCTAATCGTCTCTGGGGTGGTCAGGATTACGGCTCGGGGGCCAAAAGCTATCCGGGCAAGAGTAGAGACCAAGTCGCCTCCGAGAGAAAACGGATCAAAGGCACGGCGAGCCCTCTTTGAGAAAATCTCGTGGGGGTTGGGGGCTCTTGTAAGCTTCTCGGGCCTCGTGTCTGAAGCAGATCAGAAATCAAAAGGTCAAAACCGCACACAACCGCACACTTTTACGTGTCTTGGAACCCGAAATCTGACAGAATCTGACACTTTTGGGGTGCTTTGGGAGTGGAAATCGGACAGAATCGGACAGTTTGAGGGTAAATTTTGAACCGTTATAGGAATAAAATTCCACAGAATTCCACACTTTGAGGTAAGAAATCCGACAAAATCCGACACTTTTACCTCTCCCAAGAACCGGTAAGTTGGACTTGTTCGAACCTTCGCGACATTGTTGAAGTAGATTAATTATTAATAAAAAACACCATGAACCAAAAACAAGAAGAAAAAATTGCGTATATCCAATACTGTAGGAAATCGAGCGAGGCTGAAGATCGGCAGGCCTTGTCCAACGAATCGCAAATGACTGAAAACGCTCGTACTGCCGAACAGCATGGTATCCGTATGTCGGATATTGAAATACTTACTGAATCAAAAAGTGCCAAAAATCCGTTTGGTCGGCCGATATTTGAGCAACTTTATAAAAGCATTGATACTGGTAAAACCCAGGGTATCATAGCGTGGCATGCAAACAGGCTTTCTCGAAATGCAATAGATGCGGCTCGCTTGGTCGACTTATTTGATAAAGGCAAACTTTTGAAAATCATTACTCAGCAACAGGTCTTCAGGAATACACCTCAAGATAAATTCATGCTCACTCTTTTTTGCAGTCAGGCAAAAATGGAGAATGATAACAAAAGTATAGATGTAAAAAGAGGCTTGAGGAAAAAATATGAAATGGGCATTCCTCCTGGTCTTGCTCCTGCAGGATACATAAATGATTATGGTAAAAAGGGAGATACAAAAATCCTACCTGACCCGGAACGTTTTGGACTCGTTCAGCAACTTTTCGAACTATTCCTCAGTGGGAAATATTCTGTTCGTCAGCTTCTCAAATATTCAGACGAAACACTTGGATTGAGAACTATTCAACGAGAGAAAGAAGGGGGAAAATCACTCAAACTTTCAAGGCTATATGACATGTTGAAGAATCCACTTTTTGCAGGATTCTTTTATGGTAAAGATGAGAACGATACTATGAAGCGATGGGAAGCTCATTCAATGATCACGCCCATGATCACCGAGAACCAGTTTTGGCAAATTCAAGCAATGCTTGGAAGGAAGTCACGGCCACGCCCATCAGTTAATAAACTCTCATTTGCTTATACGGGACGAACAAAGTGTGGGGCATGTGATGGCGCGGTAACTGCAGAACATAAATACCAACTAATTTGTCCTGCATGCCGATTCAAGTTTTCTTATAGAAGCAAAAAGAATTGTCCAAAATGTGATATCGCAATAGAGCAGATGGAAAATCCAACATATCTACATTACATTTATTATCATTGCACAAAAAAACGAGATCCGAATTGCACCGAGAGAAGCGTTTGGGAAGAAGATATCGATAAAACCCTCGCATCTTATTATGAAACAAGTTTGAAAATCTCTCCTGATTTGAGGGACTGGTGCTTGAAGCACATTGATGAGTTGGACAAAAACGATAAACAAAATGAGTACGAAGCAAAACTCTCTCTGGAAAAAGCGATTAATAAAGCCGAAAGAGAGTTTGATGGACTAGTAGATATGAAATCAAAAGGATTACTCGAAGACGATGATTTCATAAGACTGCAAACGGCGAAGAAAGCAGAGATGATCAAGCTCCGCGAGTCATTGAGTGAATATGGAAATATTAATCCAGAAGCAACCAAAAGGATCGCAAAAGCATTTGAGCTCGCCGTAGGAGTAGCAGAAGTTTTCAAGAATGGAAGCTTTGAAGATAAACAGCAAGCACTTTCAGACACTCGTTCGAACCTAACGTTAAAAGATAAAACTATAAGTATTTATCATGATGAATTGCTATCAATTATCATTCGTGGCCGACTTGCCGCAAAATCTGAGAGCAAACGGTTCGAACCTGAAAAATGGGAAGCAAATAAAGGAAAAACACCACCTTTCAGTGATGTTTGTCCTTCTTGGCTCGGAGAGATAAACATTGTTCGGCCCATGCGAGATATCAAATATCTTTCCTTTTTCATTTGTCATAAAAACCCCTTTCTCAAATCCGCCTATCCCTACAGGACGACCTGCTCATACGAGTCAGGAATTAGGATATTTTTATATCATTTGAACAATACTTTATCAAGTTCCTAATATTGACAAATAGAGAAAAGTATAGTAAAATATAGAAAGCGCAATATATCTACATTAACATACCCACGAAGGGGTCCTGCGTTTGCAGGATTTTATACGGGAGGGTTTATGAATTTTGAAGAATATCAAACAGGGACAGTGCGTTACTGCCCTAAAGACAAAGATTTCGGTTTTCTCATGACTGAAACTGGCAATGAGTACTTCTTTCACTTCAATCAAGGGAGGGAAGTGGCCATCTGCTCTGATGGAAGTCTCGGGATCGGGGAATCTTGTCCAAATCCTCGAGCAGGAGATCGGATCTTATTTCAATTGTCGGAAGGCAAGAAAGGCCCACGGGCTGGACTTTGGTTTTTCGCGGATGAAGTAAACCGTGCGGTGGCGCAGGTCGAAAGAAGGAGGAATTTCCGCATTGTCGACCTTGACAATGGAAACCAGGTCTGTTGGGAGGGCAGAAGCGAAGATGAACTGCGTCAGAAGTTCATTGAATACACAAAACAGCCGCCTGACCTCCGTGCGGCCACAATGCAAGGGAAAAATTTTGAAAGTATTAACTTTGCTTCTTCAGAAGATAGCCCATTGCAAAATCAGTGGCAAGACTGGTGTGTGGATGAAAAAACGTGGAATCAAGTTCCAAAAAACAGAGTGGTTAGAGTTACAAAATTCTTCCGCTCTCAAACTACAACCCACACCAACGCCTGGATCGGCTCTGATACCGGCGAATTAAACGAAAAATTCCCGCGCCGGTTCAAGGGGGTCGACGATCTCGCCCCAGAACGTTATTCCGACAGTGAGGTCAGTTTCGAGTTCCAGTCATTATCAAGATCTGGGAAATGGGTTAATGGCCTCGATCCACGTCAGCCAATCTACCCGCAGTCCTTAATCTCCATGCGTCGAAAGTTTGCGTGAGCCCCACCCGCTTGCCGTCGCCAAAGGCGTTTGTCATATGACAAACGCCTTTTTGTTTTTTATAAATTCGGTTTTTTCAAAAGAAGATATTTATGCCCCAGGTACGTGAATACAATAAACATCGGCAATCCAGTAATGTTAAAAAACACATCATGACCAATTGCGATATTATTCATAATTCCCAAAATCGTTAAAATAATACCCGTCACAAACGAAAGGTGATAGGCGCGTTCTTTTGCAAGATAAGTTACAACACACCCCGCCTTAAATGCCCCTACCACCCAACCCACAAATACCAATATATATGCCGTCCAGGGTAGAGTGGCAGTAAATGCTCGCACTGCCACTGGGTCACTGGTGTTTAAACTAGTCGGCAAAGGAAACAGAAATGAATTGGTATATTCAAACAGTAACATCACTACAAAAGCCGTTAACAACCCCGCCGCCACCGGCCAAATCTTGAACCGTAAAGTATGCATATAGAAAAAGTATAAAGGCAATAGAATTATTTCACTACCAACTCCCGCCCCCTCCACCACCAAACCCGCCTCCCGAAAATCCACCCCCACCAGACCCAGAGGCCGACGGCGTAGATGCAATTGCCGCGCCAAGCGATTTTGAAAAGCCATCAATACTTGAAGCGAATACAAACGCGTTAAAAGGTTGGCTGCCATGGTACCAGGTTGGTGTCGGAGGGTTTATTCCCATAGCCTTAAAAGCTTTCGCAAGCTTTCCCGTAACTCCAAACACAATCGCATAGGGGAGTACATCTACAAAAAGATGCTGCTCTTCAAGGAACTTGGCGCGGTACTGTTCCGTCCCACTCACAAACTCTTTGTAACCCAAACATCGTCGGTACAGTTCATATCCATGCCCGCTTCGCCGTGACATCAAAGGACTCACTATCATTACCAAGATGCCCGATGCTATCAGCCCCACAAGACTTCCTGCGCCAA
>CAZXZC010000020.1:0-14588 GCA_964645125.1 uncultured Candidatus Saccharibacteria bacterium
CTACCCGGAGCTTTTGAAAGCTTTAACGGGTGACCGTCAGCTTATTCGTGCAATTGGGTATGTGGTAAAAAGTGAAACTGCAGCTGGTGAGTCTTCATTTTTCGAGGCTTTGGAAAATGCTGGTATGGAGCTGCGCATGAAAGACTTGCAGGTGTACCCTGATGGTACAAAAAAAGCTGATTGGGATATTGGTATGGCGGTTGATGCTATTCGTATGGCTCCTGCCTTGGATGTGGTAGTGTTGGTTACGGGTGACGGTGATTTTTTACCCGCCGTTGATTATTTGAAGTGGGGTATTGGTGCTCGTGTTGAGGTTGCGGCGTTTAAGCGCAGCGCTTCCACGAAAATCCAAGAAGCGGCTGATGCGTTTATAAACCTCGAGGAGGTGCCGCGGATCATTTTACGTTCTGGGGTATCTGTAGGGGCTCGTCGACGGTTTTCATCACCAAAGTCATCATCTTTATCGGAATATCGAAATACTTATGAATAAAAAAACATATAGCACAGAGGTTGGAGGAAAGTCGCTTCATATTGAAGTTTCGCAATTGGCAGAGCAGGCAGATGCTGCTGTTGTGGCGCAGTACGGTGATACGGTGGTGCTTGCCACAGTTGTAATGGGGGACCGCGATGAGTCGCTTGATTATTTGCCACTGAAGGTTGAGTACGAAGAGCGTTTTTACGCGTCGGGGCAAATTTTGGGAAGTCGCTATGTGCGCCGCGAAGGAAAATCTTCAGAAGAGGCAGTGTTGACTGGGCGGTTGATTGACCGCACGATACGACCGCTTTTTGATCATCGCATACGTCGCCAAATACAAGTAGTGGTGACGGTGTTGGCGTTTGATAAGGAAAACGATCCTGATTTTGTAAGTCTCATTGCGGCTTCAACAGCACTTTCTCTTTCTTCAGTACCATTTGGTGGACCAGTAGCTGCGGTACGCGTGGCAAAACTTGCTGGTGATGTGGTGATAAACCCAACAGTAAGTCAGTTGGTGAGTACCCCTGCAACATTTGAAGCATTTGTGGCGGGGCCAAAGGCAAAGATTAACATGATTGAGCTTGGTGGATATGAGGCAAAGGAGCATGATGTACTTTTAGGCTTTACTAAGGCGCAATCCGAAATTAACGCGCTTATTAGTTTTCAGGAAAAGGTGGTGGCTGAGTTGGGCAAACAAAAACAGTCCGTGCCCGTGTATGAAGTGCCTGAGGTTTTTGCAAAGGAGGTGCGTACGTTTTTAGCAGGAACACTTGAAGAGGCACTCTACGCGCCCGATAAACTACAACAAAAACAACAGATGGGACGGTTGAAGCAGGATTTGGCAGCGCACGTTGCTCAGTTAAACGCGCAGCGCGCGGCTGCTGGTGAAATGCTTTGGCAGGAAAAGGATGCGTTTTTGGTTTTGGAGGAAGCGCTTGATGAGCTGCTTCACAAAAATATTTTGGAATCAGACCGCCGGCCCGATGGTCGTGGTTTGGCGCAGCTACGCGCGTTACATGGCGAGGTGGGATTGTTTGAGCGTACACATGGCTCGGCCTTATTTACTCGCGGTAATACGCAGGCGTTGGCTATTGCAACGATTGCACCCCCAGGCCAACATCAACTTGTTGAGACTATGGAAACGACCGGTAAGCGGCGCTTCTTACTTCACTACAACTTCCCTCCATATTCGGTGGGAGAAGTGGGGCATTTTCGTGGGCCTGGCCGGCGCGAAATAGGGCATGGTGCACTAGCTAAAAAAGCGGTTGAGCCGCTTTTGCCGGAGGCGTCAGAATTTCCGTATACGGTACGTGTAGTTTCGGAAATTCTTTCGTCTAACGGCTCGTCTTCAATGGCTACCGTATCGGCGGCGGTTATGGCCTTAATGGACGCGGGTGTCCCCTTGAAAAAACCGGCAGCGGGAATTGCGATGGGTATTATTTCAGGCCATGATGGGCGGTATAAAGTACTTACAGATATTCAAGGCCCAGAAGATCACTACGGAGACATGGATTTTAAGATTGCAGGCACCGACAGTGGGGTGAATGCGGTACAGCTTGATGTGAAGTTTGAAGGTTTAACGATTGATATGATTGAAAAAACTCTCTTGCAGGCACGCGATGCGCGAATGGAGATTTTGAATGTTATGAAGGGCGTGATTGCTACCCCTCGAGCAGAGCTTTCAAAGCACGCGCCGCGAATTTTAACCTTGAAAATTAATCCGGAAAAAATTGGTATGGTAATTGGCCCAGGTGGCAAGATGATAAACGGATTGATTGCAAAATACGCGCTTACCTCAATTGATATTGAAGAAGACGGCAGTGTGTTTATTTCTTCCAATGACCCGAAAGGGGCAACTGCTGCGTACAATGAAATTGCGGGCATGACCCGTGAGCTTTCGATGGGCGAGATTGTTGAAGGAACGGTGGTGAAGATTTTAGACTTCGGCGCGATTGTGGATTTGGGTGGAGGATTAGACGGTATGATCCATGTGTCTGAGCTTCGCGATGGCTATGTGAAACAGGTAAGTGATGTAGTAAAGGTGGGGGATTTTGTACGCGCGAAGGTGGTGAAGCTTGAGGATGGCAGGGTTGGCTTATCGATGAAGCAGTTAAAAGCGAGTAATTAGGGTATAGCCAAAAGCCAATAGTGAAAAATGCATCGGCATACAAAACACCCCGCATATGCGGGGTGTTTTGTTAACAGGATTCTAATGAGCGGGTAAGGGGAATCCCTGCCTGCCGGCAGGGAACCAACTATATAGAGCGGGATACCGGAATCGAACCGGCGCTTCCACCTTGGAAGGGTGGCATACTACCATTATACGAATCCCGCTTGCACTAAATTTAAGCTGAATTTATTCAGCTTTTTCAGGATTCAGTATATTGATTTTCAGGTTATTTTTCAATGATTTTGGGTGCTTGTTTGTCAATATTGTGTATTTTATGGTTTCCCTCTAGAATGTATCCATTCTTTTTATGATGGGTTTTAGCGCTCGACAGGCTCGAATAACGCTCGTTTTTATTGCCCTTCTGGTGATTGGCGTAGGAACTGCCGTATATAGCCGGTATTCTCGGGTTCGAGTGCCCGATGAGTTTGTGCGCGCGCGGAGCCAGGGCGCTGTGATTTCAGAAAATATTGTGGGGCTTTCCAACCAGCTTTCCAATGATTTGGCTCGCGTGAATGCTTTGGATAACCAGGGGCGCTATGGCGAGGCGGTAGCTGCGACGGACGCACTGATTGCTCAGAGCAAGGATGTGCGCTACCAGGCGGGCGAGCTTTCAAAACAGCTTGAGGCAATGACGCAGTCTTTGGATTATATTAATTCTTCTGACGCGCGTGACGCGGCCCTTGCCTCTATTGCAGCGCGCGTGACTATGATACAAAGCTTGCTTGCCTATAGTGATGCACTTACTCAGATGCTTACTCGGTTGAAGGGGCGATTTGTGGGTAATATTCAGCAGTTGCCGGTAGCCGAGAATGTTACCAAAATTAACGCGGAGATTGAGCAGATTAACAAGTTAAACGTCCAGGCTGCTGAGGCAATGAAGAGGTTTGATGATATTGTGGCTGGCAAAAACTAGGGTATAGGGTATAGTCATTCGCCAGTTGGCGGAGCCAACAGTATATTGCATACTTTATATTGTGTTTGTGTAGATGGTGTCATTTTCGGTCCGTAGCTCAATTGGCAGAGCAATCGTCTTATACACGATCGGTTACAGGTTCAAGTCCTGTCGGACCGACACTACTAGTAATTAGGGTTTAGGGTATGGCTAATAGTGAAAAAAATCAGAAACAAAATCCCCGCTTTCGCGGGGATGGCATAGGGAGGTTATACTGGCAATGTTTTTATGTTGAAGGGTTTGAGGATTTCATAAAACTCTTCTTGCTCCAAAGTTTCTTTTTCAATGAGTGCTTTGGCAATGGCATCGAGCGCGTCTTTGTTTTCTTTTAGTGCTTTTTTGGCGAGGTCAAACGCATGTTGTACTACCTTTTTGATTTCGCTATCTATTTTTTGTGCGGTGTGTTCAGAATAGTTTTTCTCAGTCGAAATTTCGCGTCCGAGAAATACCATTTCTTGAGTATCGCCAAACGTCATAGGCCCCAACTCTTCGCTCATACCATAGCGCATTACAATTTTACGAGCAGTATCAGACACATGTTTTAAGTCGCTGGAAGGACCCGTTGAGATGTCGCCAAACATCATTTGTTCCGCTGTTAATCCTCCTAGTGCGGTGGCCATCTCGGCAATCATGTGATTTTTGGTTTTAATGTGACGCTCTTCGTTTGGGAGTTTTAGTGTGTATCCACCTGCCATACCACGACTGATGATGGTTACCTTGTGAATGGGGTCAGCGCCTTCAATGGTGGCGCCTACTAATGCATGGCCAGCTTCATGGTACGCAGTCACTTCTTTTTCCTTGTCGCTTATGACTCTATTTTTGCGTTGAGGGCCCAGGAGCACCTTTTCAATGGAATCGAATAAATCTTGTTGGGTTACTTCGGTTTGGTTCTTGCGGCCGGCAAATAAAGTAGCTTCGTTTACGAGGTTGGCGAGTTCGGCTCCAGAAAAGCCTGGGGTGCGAACGGCAATTTTGTGCAAATCTGCTTCTTTGGCGATTATTTTACCTTTGGCGTGGATTTTGAGGATTTCTTCGCGGTCTTTGATGTCAGGGAGGTCGAGGACTACGCGGCGGTCGAACCGACCTGGGCGAAGCAGGGCTGGATCCAGGACGTCGGGGCGGTTGGTGGCTGCAAGTACTATGACGTTCGTGTCGCGTTCGAAACCGTCGAGTTCCACTAGGATTTGGTTGAGGGTTTGTTCGCGTTCGTCGTTTTGGGAGCCCAGCCCCGCGCCACGTTGGCGGCCGACGGCGTCTATTTCGTCGATAAAGAGTATAGATGGAGCTGCTTTGCGAGCGGTGCCAAAGGCATCGCGGATACGGCTAGCGCCGACTCCTACAAACATCTCAACGAATTCTGAAGCAGAAACACTAAAGAATGGCACATTGCTTTCCCCGGCTACCGCGCGGGCAAGGAGGGTTTTGCCAGTGCCTGGAGGGCCGAATAGAAGTACGCCACGGGGAATTCGAGCTCCTAAATCAAGGAATTTCTTAGGATTTTTCAGGAAATCAACGATTTCTATGAGTTCTTCCTTTGCTTCTTTTGCTCCTGCGACATCGGCAAAGAGTATGCGTTCTTTGGCGAAGTTAGAAAGGCGTATGTTTGATCGGCCAAAGCTCATTGCTTGGTTTACGCCTCCGCGAGCCTGGCGAAACATAAACCAGAATATGATCAAAATGCCGATAATTGGGAGCAGTGAGGGTAAAATGACTCCTGCCCAGAATGCCCAGCCGGATTGATCTACTACGCTTATTTCAACGGCACGGAGTTTTTGCTGATCTACGCCAAAATTGGACAGGGTTTCGGTTAAGCCAGCCTCTGTTTCCTTTTTTGAGGTCACTTCTTTGTTATTTTTTAAGGTTACTTCAAGGGTGTCGCCGGAAACCTTGATTTTACTGACTTCTTCGGCGTTTATTTTGGCCGCAAGGTCACTGACGGTTATGGTTTCTGGCTTATCGGCCGAAAACAGGTATGAAAAGGCGATAGCGGCAATAAACAGGGTGGCTATAGCCCAGAGAATATGTTTAGTAAAGTTTTTCATGAGTAAATGTATTTGAACCCACACGCATGGGTTCTTGCAGGTAAGTATATGCTTTTTGAGGTTAAAAATCTATAAATTGTGCTTGTTTTGCCTGTAGATTATAGAAAAACCCCACAACAGAGGTTTTCGTCGTGGGGTGGAGTAAAAATAGGAAGAGTTTATGAATGCAGGAGCGGTTTTGAGATAAATGGGCCGTTAGACCCGGGATTTACAAGTGTGCTTAGAAGCACGGGGAATATGGACAAGCCATGTGTTCCGGAGTAATCCGTTTCTCAAAATGCTGTAAATACAAGCGAATCTGGTAGCGGTTGCTACCTCCGTAGCTAAAAATACTTTTTCATCCTTCAATAAGCGCTTGCTTACTCTTCTAGTTCAATTGTTAAGAACTGAATGTAGTATAGCATGTTTCGGCGGTGGCAATACAGGGTATCTGTGCATAAGTGCGATGTCATCCTTTTGGTTATAAAGCAGAGCGCTCCGGGCCGCTAGGCCAAGTCTTACGCTGCCTTATAACCAAAAGAATTTTAGGTGGGGTGGGGGAATAAGCAAAGAATTATTCGTTAATATTTAGAGGGTGCGCTCCCGGGCGCTAGCCCGAGTCTTACTCTGTTGTAAGGCTTACGATAACTTCGGGAGTTGGTGTGGGAGAATAAGAAAGAGCCATTTCCAAAGATTTTGGAGAGAGTGCTCCAAGGCCGCATGCCCCGAGTCCTACCCTCTCTAAAATCTACAATACTACATGTTGATATAAGGCAAGGCGGAATAATTTAATTTTTTGTTTGTCACCCTCAACTTGATTGAGAATTTAGGTTCGTTCTTTATCTAACAACCTTATATATTTATTGTGCGACAGGAGTATAATTACATAGTAATTAGTACACAGTAGTGAGTAGATGGTAAAAACATATGGCAGAAGGCAAAAAAACAGAATTAGAGCGATTGTTGGCTGATTATTTGGGGTATTTAGAGATCGAAAAGAACCGGTCGCCGAAGACCGTTGTGAATTATCAGCACTATATTGGTGTTTTTCTCAAACAGAGTGGTGCAAAAAAGCCCCAAGATATTACCGAAAGTGTAATTCGGGATTTTCGTATTTTTTTGTCACGTAAGGAGTTTGCCAAGATTACGCAAAGTTATTATGTGATTGCGCTACGGAGTTTTTTGAAGTTTTTGGCTAAGCGTGACCATGGCGTGGTGGCGGCAGAAAAAATTGAGCTTCCGAAAGTGTCGCGAGCTCAGATTGCGGTGGTTGACGCGCGCGATTTGGAGCGGATGCTGGCGCATAATTACGGTTCAAGCTTGCGGGGTTTGCGCGATAAGGCGATTATTGAGATGTTTTTTTCCACGGGCCTACGTTTACACGAGTTGTGCGCGCTTGACCGGTATACGGATTTTTCCCGCGGGGAGTTTACGGTGCGTGGCAAAGGCGGGAAGCTTCGCGTGGTGTTTGTGTCTGGTACTGCCCAAGCGGCTCTTAAAAGCTACTTAGCGAAGCGACAGGATCCTGACCCTGCATTGTTTATTAGTCTTGATAAGAAGGGAAATGCTTTGGGGAGAATTACTGCCCGCAGCGTGCAGCGCATGGTGGATACGGTGGCAAAGAAAGCGGGGATTATGGCACGCGTGCATCCGCACCAGCTACGGCATTCATTTGCTACGGATTTATTGGTGAATGGCGCCGATTTGCGCAGTGTGCAGGAGATGCTGGGGCATGCGAACATTTCAACGACTCAGGTATATACGCATTTAACAAACCAGCAGTTGAAGGAGGTGCACAAGGCGTTTCATGGAAGGAAGAGATAGTAATGGGTACACAGTACACAGTAGTTAGGAACTCCAAGAGGCAGTAGACAGTAATTAGTAGCCAGGGATTCAAGAAAGAGAGTATTCAGTAATCGGTACTCAGAGATTCAAAATACATATAATTAATTTACAACGTATACAATGTTTGATTTTCATAATTTGGCGGTCTATGAAAAAGCTCGTATTTTTTATCGAGATATTGCCTCAATGCTTCGAGCGCATAAGGGAGTTGATTTTTCTTTACAAGACCAACTACGCCGAGCCTCATTGAGTATTGTTTTGAATATCGCCGAAGGTTCAGGACGTTCTACCAACAATGATAAGAAGCATTTTTTCGTTATTTCTCGAGGTTCTGTGTATGAATGCGTTGCGTTGTTAGAAATTTTTCGTGACGAACAGTATGTTTCAGATACTGAGTTTGCAGTTTTTATAAATGTGTTAGAGGAACTTTCAAAAATGCTTTACGCGCTTATTAAAAGCTATTCGTGATGATTTTTGAATTCTGCAGGGGTTATTTCCTTTGTTTTTTCTTTCTTGAATCCCTCAATACTCGGTACTCATTACTGATTTTTTAGTGCCTCCGAGAGGATTTGAACCTCTAATCTCGTAAAGAGAACGGCGTCCTAAGCGCCGCGCGTATGCCAATTCCGCCACGGAGGCAATTTCTAGCCAATAGAGTATAGGGTTTAGCCAGTAGTCGGCCGGTTTCTTCCAAGGTTCTGCCGACAGTAGGTGGGTATGGCCAATGGGGTGTAAAAACCTTTGTAAAACAAGTCTTTTTCAGCCCTATACTTGCTTATTATAGCGATATTTTTATATTTGACAAAATTGCTATTTTTGTGGTATAATAATAGACAGGAAATAGGTGGGTAATACTGCCTTATTCGATTTACAACTTCATATGGTTATGGAGTTATTGGTGACGATTTGTAATAAAAAGGAGGCTTCACAAATGATTTTGTCATCGATTGTTGGCTTGCTTGCGCTTATCTTTGCTTTGATTTGCATTAGTAAGTTAAAACACATTAAGCCAAAAACCTCTTACAGTGTTCAAGTTCCGTCCAATTCCGGACCTCAAACCATTTCATTTAAGATGATAGGCAATGGTCAAACCATTGTGCGTGGCTCTTTGATTATTGGAGGACTTTCCGTCTTTGCTGGTTGTTTAGCTCGTTTTGTTTTGGTTCTTATTGGTTTGGGCGATGTGTATTTTTTTTACATCGTCCCAGTTGTTGCCGCGTTGGCTTGTTGTCTTGGATTGTTGCAAGTCTGTATCCGCAAAATTCCTACGGGAAATTGCACCCTTGTATTGTGGTTGGGTAGCAATGAAGATTTACCGGAAGGTTATGTCATATCTTCAGGATGGGCTTTGACTTTCCCTCCATTTTTTTCATTTGGAAAAGATGAGTTGATTAGTATCTATTCTCGAATTCAGACTCTGGATACTTTCATTCTGTATTCAGAAGAAACTCGAGAAGATCTTTTGAGAGGAGCGGTGAAATCTTCTTTCACTTCCAACCAACAAACAGACGAAAATGCAATAGCGGAAGATAAGGGTATTGTACCTATCAAGGTGTTTGGTGCAAAAGTCATTTGGCAAGTTGTTGACCCTTGTATGTTTTATAGGGTGGATGATGCCATTGTCATGGGTGGTTTATCCGGATTTTTGTACGATCATCTCAAGAGCGCTGTTGCTACTACCCCTTGGACTGAGGTTATAGGGAGAGATGTAAATACTGCGGACAAAAATAAACCTCTTCAATTTGATAAAACTTTTCTTGGAAAAATTAAAAAACAAGTTGTCCAAGTTTGCAACGAGGTTGCTCAAATTGAAGGCTGGGGAATTCGTGTTCTTAGTATTGGTTTGGATAAAATCGAGCTTGATGACGCTATTTTGAAAGCCGAAATTTCTATTGGCGAGGAATTGCGTCAGAAACGAGCTCAGCAAACTGAAGCTCAGTTTAAGTTGGAGTTGATAACGGCTTATTCTGATCCTTTAAAACCACCCAGTGGCGACACTCTTACAAATTTTATGACCCTTCAAGAATCAAAGCCGGGTGTTACTGGAACGATTACCACGACCAATTTACAACTTAGCAGCCCCGAAGCTTTACAAGCTCATTTGCTTGCAAGGGGGAATGCTCTTGTTGTGCCTCAAGGGCTTGGTGATGGACAACAGAACCAAGGTGGGGGCGGTGCTCGTAGGGGTAGGAAAAGGCAAAATAGAAAAACAGATCCAACGGTTCCGTCTCCACCCACCCAACCCAAGCCTTGATTTAAAGGGGGATTGTTATGTCAGAAAGATCAGAAAGATCGGAAGCTACTTCGCAGGAAGAGAAGATGAAATCCAACCTCAAAATCATCGGAGTATGGTCTTTGTCTGGAATTGTTGTGCTTTGGACCCTACATTTTTGTTTTGTGGGCCCGGGGGTAGATTGGTGGAAAGATTTCTCCTTATCTGATTTGCAGACACAGCCTCGGGTGGTGTATCCAAATCCCCAGCCATCGGTAAGTGTGCGGCAGACGAGTCAATCCTCGTCTGCTGGAAGCAGCTCATCGGGTGGGGGATTGCGGGAGGAGACGGAAAAAATCACGCTGGCTTATGATGGTCGGGCGGATAAATTCCAAGACACTCGAAATTTGGAATTTACGGTGCCGCCATTGCCAGTCAGCTCCAAGAAGTCTGAAGGGGGCGACAACGCTGTAAATGGAAGTGTAAAAGTTGATACGGTTGATACTTCAAAAATGTGGACACAGTGGATTATTGCTCCAACTGGCCCATACATGAGATACACCCTTTACCAACCAGAGCTTGGTGAGGGCGAGGTCATGTATTACCAGTTTTGGTATGAAAATGACCCGCGGCCCATGGCCAGTGATTCCTTTCTTACGCATCGGACAAACGTTCCGGATGCTGTTGTAACCAGGCCGGTTTTTGCATATCGATTTCGAAACCCAAACAACAGAGATGTTGTTATGGTTTCTCAGATACGAAATAGATAGGTAAAAACAAAAAGGACCCAGAGCATGTATGCTTTTGGGTCCGTTTTTTATCTTTGTGCGACTTATGTTATTGAAAGGATGCTTTTTATGAGTTGTGGTAGGCCGTAGGCCATAATGGCAACTGCCATGGCGATAGCTACGTACAGCAAACTTTCACGAGCCTTGCCGGTGTTTTTTGGGTCACCCCCAGATGTTGCATATAAGAATGCTGAGTAGAATACGGCGATAATGGCGATGATCCAAAAAATTCGAGCCACATATTGCTGAATCTTATCGAGCCATTTGATAATTTCATCCACGCTTTTGAGTGGGGCATCAGAGGAACCGCCCGAAGTTCCGCCGCTAGTATTGCCACCTGGGGTTGGTGACGGATTTTGCGCATTGGTTACTGTTGGTATGGCTAATATTGTGAATATTAGTGTTGTGAAAATACTTATCGCGACTATTTTTTTAATGAAATTTTTCATGGGTTTATGTGATTCGTTTATCCACCTGGGTATGGTGATTGTTCTACTGGCCCACCTCCACTCGACCCCGTGCCGGTTTTGAGGATGTCTTGTACTAATACTGGCATGCCGTACGCTATGATGCCCACTGCCATACCGATTGCGGCATACAGCAAGTAGCCACGGGCTTGGCTCACTGCTTTTGGTTCGCCACCAGATGCGGCAAACAGGTATGCGCTATAGAACACGAGGGCGGTGGAGGCTATCCAAAAGATAATGGCGGTGTATTTAAGTGCTGTTTTGAAGATGTCGATAATGTTGTCGACTTTGGTGATGGGCGAGCCATTGGTTTTTGTTGGTATGGGTACGGGGGTTATGTCGTCAGCCGCAGATACGGTGTTTATGGCACTGCCAGAAGTGTTTGTGGTGTTTACGAGCGAAAGGCGAGTTGAAACTGGAAAGGGGGCGAAGCTTAGGACTAAAAAGAGGAAGGCGTTGATAAGGGTGCCAAGTTGAATATGTTTCATTACTTAGTAGTATAGCAAATGCTTTTTTATGCCTATGGGCATAAAAAAGCAAGGTTTTAGGTTGGAGGTGATAGGTTTGTAGGTATTTTAAAAAAGCCAATAGCCAATAGGGTATGGCCATTAGTATTGCGGATTGCGCATAGCTGATTTTTCAAGTAAAACCATAGATTCCGGTTCGGGGCTCGGAATGACAGAATGGGAAGCTATTGTAAAAACCGCTTCGAGGTAGATTTGACACAACCAAAACCCCGCTTGAAAGCGGGGTTTTGGTTGTGCGTAGTAACACGTACTGATGAACAAGTATTATGTCGTTCCCTTGGTCAAGATGCTTTCGATGAGCTTTGGCAAACCGTAAGACAAAAGTCCTACTGCAATTGCTACTGCCGCATAGAGTAAGCGCTGGTTGGCTTCGCCTACTTTCTTTGGGTCGCCACCTGCTTGTAAGTAGGTAAAGGCAGCCAGGAAGATGTAGAAAATAGCCGCAATCCAGAACAGAATGGCAGTGTACTTCAAGATGTTTTTGATAAAGTTCAATACATTATCAAAGCTGGTTACCGGCCCTTGTGTGCTTGGAGGAGTTACCTGCGGTATGTACTGATCTGCACTTCCACCGGATCCTGATTGTGCATTAACAGTCGGTACTGTTAAAAACAACGGGGTTACTATGAATGCGAATGCTACTATGAATCCTGCTGCTGCGATAAGTTTTTTCATATCACTTTCTTTGCTTCGTGAAACGACCTTTTCTATGAGAGTAGTATACCATATGAAACAGCCAATGGGGTATAGGGTTTAGCCAATAGTTTTTAAAAACGGTATAGGGTATCGCGAATAGCCAATAGCAAGAAAATTAAAAGATTGCGAATCGAGTATTGCGGATTAAAATACCTCCTCTTGTCATCCTCGCTTGCGCAGGGATGATAGACACCAGAGTGACACAAAAAAGAAATGCTATTTAAATATGCTGTCGATAATATCGGTGGCGCCTTTGGCGAGTAAGATGATAGTGTAACCGATTGCGGCATACAGGAGTGTTTTTTTGGCGCTGTCGATTTGTTTCTCGTTGCCGGTTGGGTAGGCGATGGCAAATTGGATGGCGCTCCAGAAAATGATGATGATAAGCAGGCCAATAGCAATTTTATTGAGTTGATCGACAAAGCGCTTTACCAGGCATGTTGCGTCATCGCACTGGAGGGGGTTGGTGAAATTGAATTCCTGGGTATCGGCTGGGCCAAAGGTGCCGGATTGAGCGCCTGAGCTGCCACCTGGCGGGGTGGCCTGTTGCTTTGCGCAGAATGCCCCTCCTGGTTTTTCGTCACAAAAACTGGTGCATGCTGATTGTGTGGTGAAGCTACAGTCGTGATCTTTGCTGTTGTTGTAGTAGCAACAGAAGGTGTCGGCGGCTTTTGTGGGGATAGCGGGTGTTACATATAAGACGAAAGCCGCGAGTGCGAGGGTCAAGAAAAATAGGCGTTTCATAGATGTTATGTTTTTGTACCAAGAATGCTTTGTAAAAGAACCACCGCGACTTTGGCCATGATGAGTACGCCGTAGCCTATACAGGCGTTTACGATGTAGGCTTTGCCGGTTTCTGCCCGTTTGGAGCCACCGCTGGTGGCTATGAAAATACCGCCGATAAGGACCATGAGCCCTACCAGGGGAACACCAAGCAGGAGCAAGCTGTTTATGAGTTTATCGGCCAGGCAGGTGAGGTATCCTTCACCGCTGCAGCCAAAGAAGTTGTAGTTTTTGAAATCGAATGACGTGGCGGCGTGAGCTGGGGTAACAAAGGTGAGTACCGCTATAGTGAGTCCCAATACCGTTAGTGCTACAAGGAAACGTTTAGCCATATACTTCAAGTATACATCGTGTATCACAAATCGTGTATCTTGAGTTGCTTAAGGGATATTTTTTATTACGTCTTGTATTTCCCTGCTGTTTAATTGATCTGAGGTGATGGTATATTTGAAATCTTCCCCATCCTCTTTTATTTCTTTATGAAAATAGGCGATTGTAAGTGTTTTTTCTTTATCTGGGAATTCCCATATTTGTATGTTTCTATTGTTTATTTGAGATACCTTTGTTGGTTTTCCTAATTGGGCAGTGCCGAAGGCGTTGCTTATGTAGAGGCTAAATGATTTTCCGTTGCTTGTTTTGTAGTCGAGTGTTGCCCCCGATGTAACCCCAGTCCATATCCGGATATTTTTTAGAGAGTAGTTTCCTGTGGGTGCTTGTGGTTGAATGCCCAGGGTTTCTTCTATTTTTTTAGTAATTGTTGCGTAATTTTGACCGGTAGCGGCGATAGGATTTTGCTCGAATGAGCTATTTTCTTGTATTGTTGATTCTTCTCCACCTGTTCTTGTGTCTTCATTTACTGATGGCGCTGTCTGTATTTGGTTTTGTTGGTTTACGGCTGATGGTGTTTGCTGCGATGTTGTTTCTTTGTTTTTAGATGTTCTTAAAACCACCATGACAATGATCCCTATTATTATGATAATGCTGCTTATTGCTACTATTGCTATAGTTTTTTTATTCATATAGTTATTTGCTTATACACCAAAAATTTTTTGCGCATTGCTGTATGAGATTATCCGGTGCTTTTCTGTAGCAACTTGGGGATTTTGGCCCCGGGTCATTGAAGTTTATTTCTCCATTTTCTGTGCCCGTTAATGCTATAAAATGGCCTTCGCCTCTAGTGAATTCATTGCAAGCTCCACCTCCGCGCATGCTTGATATTACCAACCCTCCTTTTTCTATGCATTGTTTTGCTGAGGCAAGGTTGTTGCCGATGTTTTGAGATTTTAAGCCATATATTTGCGGTATGCCGGTCATAGCTGCCCAGGCAGTACCATTGCCCCTTATTCTCCAACCCTTATCAACGCATTGTTGCCCTACGGTTTCTGGGGTTATATCTTGGCCTGTTAATGTTTTTACGATCATTGCAAGGGCGGTTGGCCCACATCCGCCTTCTGCGTAGGTTGAGTAGCTTGAATCAGGGCCATATGTTTTACTTCCCCAGCGTGGATCGCCTTGTTTGAAACAGGTAACGCTATTTGGGTTTGTATCTGAAGTGCTGCCAGCGCTTCCAGTTCCTGCGCTTTGGGCTGTTACTTCGCTTATCTTCTCCAACCCCGGATTGGTTAGAATCGTTAAGGCAGGGTTTATGGTAT